>JAEWZG010000127.1 GCA_023395435.1 Bacillota bacterium | reverse complement strand
TGCGTGCAATAGAAGAATTGGGCTATAAGGAGCCTACTATGATTCAGGAAAAGAGTATTCCTGTTCTTCTTGAGGGTAAGGATGTTATCGGTCGTTCAAATACTGGTACAGGAAAGACAGCGGCTTTTGGTATTCCTGCAATTGAGCGAATATCGCGCGATGACAGAAAGAATGTTCAAGTACTTATTATGTGCCCAACAAGAGAACTTGCAATGCAGGCTTGTACTGAAATTGAGCGCTTCTCAAAATTCATGCCATGGGTAAAACCAGCGGCTGTATATGGCGGAGCTTCAATGGAAAGACAGATATCAGCACTTAAGAGAGGTGCAAACATTGTTGTCGGAACACCAGGCCGACTGATTGACCACATAGAAAGACGAACTTTAAAGCTTGATACTTTAAGAACAGTTATTCTTGATGAAGCTGACGAAATGCTCAACATGGGCTTCAGAGAGGATATTGAAAAGATACTTGAAAAGGTCCCTGAAGAAAGACAGACTGTTCTTTTTTCAGCAACAATGCCACCTGCCATTATGGCCATATCAAAGAAATATCTTACTGAGCCTGAACATGTAAAAGTTGATACAGCACAGCGTACTGTAGAAGCTATTGAGCAGTATTTCTATGAAGTTCCATCAGGAAGAAAGCTTGATGCTTTGGTACTCTTGCTTTCAATGTACGAGCCAAAACTATCAATGATTTTCTGCAATACAAAGAGAATGGTTGATGAACTTACGGAAGCACTAACAGCAAAAGGCTTCAAGGCTTCAGGAATTCATGGTGATATGAAGCAGGCAGCAAGAACACAGGTTATGGACCGCTTCAAGTCAGGAAAGACACCTATACTAATTGCAACGGACGTTGCTGCGAGAGGTATTGACGTTGACGATATTGATGCAGTTTTCAATTATGATATCCCACAGGATAATGAATATTATATTCATAGAATAGGTAGAACAGGACGTGCCGGCAAGAAGGGTATTGCTTTTACATTCACAAGCGGAAGAAAGCAGTATTACGAAATGCGCGATATTCAGAATTTTACAAAAGCTATAATCAGTCAGAAGTCACTTCCTTCTGCTGATGATATAAAGAGTAAAAAGCTCGGTAATTTTGCTGAAAAGCTCAATAAGGTTATCAGTGAAGGCAAGCATACTGATTATATTAATATGGTAAACACCCTCACAGCAGACGGTTTATCGGCTGAAACTTTAGCAGCAGCATTGCTATCAATGCAGCTAAATAAGGAAATTAAGAATATTCCAGTAATTGAAATGTCGAAGAGCAAACCTGAATATGAAAGACACGCTAAGCCAACTTCAAAAGGATGTAAGCTTATGCTTGATGTTGGTAGATTACAGAGAATTGCTCCAAATTTTGTTTTAGGTGCACTTGTTGAAGCAACAGGCTTAACGGGTAAAAGCTTTGGCAAAATTGATATTTTTGATAAGCATACTACTGTTGAAATTCCTGAATCAGAAAAAGAAAATATTCTAATGGCAATGCACAACAGTAAGATTAACGGTACTCGTGTATCTGCGCAATTGATTGAGGGTACTGCATCTACTGGCAGAAATGATAATCATTATAGAGATAACAGAAAGAATTTTAAGCCTCGTGGCGACAAATTCAATAATTCGAGAGTTAAAAAGCCTTATAAGGGTAGATAAAATAAAGCCTGTGGATAATATCCACAGGCTTTTTAGTAATTTTATTTTCTTCTGAACATCAAAAACAGTAAAAGTATTGCGACCCAACCCATATTGAATAATAAAGCAGCCGAAGCCGAAATCTGACTGAACGATGAAAGGAAAGTCATACATAAAGATAAAAGTACACCCATAATACATGATGTAAGTACAAAGAACATTCCAGCAATTGCTGTTTTGTTAAGTCCTCTGACGTGAGTAATAAGCGAAGCAAATGACTGGAATCTTCCAGAACATATCAAAGGTGAAGAGCTCTTTGCAGTGTATGCCGTCTGTGCTTCAAAATCAGTGTGGTGTCTGAATGGTATAAGCTTGAAGTAATCTGTTGGGATATGGAACAAGTCAGAAAGAAGATTTAAAGATATAATCGAATCAACAGAACGAAGAACAATAGTTATATCGTTTCTAACTAATTCTCTGAGCCATTTTGAAACGCCAATGCTTGCCTTGACTTTTACAATAAACATTGTTGTTGCTTCACCAGAAACTGATAGATAAAGAACAGTATTGCCGTTTGCATAGTTTGCTTCCTTAGCGGTGCTTGGCAATCCTTCAATACTATGGTTTTTCATAAGTTCACGTGTCCCGAGAAGAACTCGCTTATTACCAATCCAGCCTGAAAGTCCTAATGTATCTTCATATAAATAGCTTTCAACAGGATAAAGCATTTCTGTATTACCCTTGAGCATTTTATAGAATGTTGATTTTAGAACGCTTCCTGCGTGGCAAGAGAGGCTTGCTGCAATTAAAATTCCTTCTTCTAATGTTGTAGCAGAAAGCTGCTTTAAATTAATAAGCTCAACGCTTCCTTCAGGGAATAGCTGATTGACATCAAGAAGAACTGAATTTGTATCGCTGAAATCTTCAACGCCGTCATAACTTAAAACACAGGCCGATGACAAAAGCATCTTTTTTGTCAAACGAGAAAAAGGAAGATTTACAATTAGCATAACAGCAAATGATGCACATAATGAAATCGTTCCGGTAAGTGTTGATAATGCAACGAATATTCTTGTTGTCATTTCTATATTATTGTTCATTACAATTGAAATAAGTGCAATACCCAATGAAGAGAAGAATATTGCTGGAACAGCTTTTCTGCAGTATGCATCAGTGAGATCAGATGAGAATGATGACTTCATAAAGTTTTCAACAAACCCTGCTTCTCTCATTGCTGTAAGCGACGGGTAACCAGATAAGGCACCTCTTGTAAATTTAGCGGCCTTCTCAGTATCATCAATCTGGAACAATGCAAATTTTTCATTATCATCAGAAATATACTTGAAGTTCTTCTCTGCTCTTGAAACAATCAGTAGCTTGCCGATTGTGTTGAATAGTAGGCAGCCAATGGCGACAGGAATGAATATATGTATTCTATTATTTTTTAATAGAGGAGTTTCAGCAAAATATACTAATGAAGTAATTAGGCTTGTTACAATCGCAATAGCAGGCAAACTATCTCCGTCGGCATTGAATGTGAAGAATCCCACCATACCGTTTTTAACAACAGAACCACAAACAAATAAACATAGTATTCCAATAACAATATTAACAAACAGGAATGATGTTGGGCTTGTGTCAATATGCAACAGGCTAGGCACAGGCCACTCAAAATCGTTAGCAAATGCAATGTATGACGAAAGAACTGTTGCTATAAGCATAAAGCAAATTTTAATAGCAAAACTACCCTTTAGTTGACTTAATTCATTTGCGATGCTTGGAGCATCCTCTATATCATTAAAATCATCAACGATATCATATTCTTCTTCCTGGATCTCAGCTTCTTCATCGTTATTATCAATATCTGTTGAAAGAACAAAGTCCTTGATTTTTTTATTTCTCTTTTCAGCAAGCATACTCATTTTACTGAGTTCGTCTGACGTGTCAGGAATAGAAATCTGCTCTGTTTTTGGAATTATTTTTGAAGTAATATCAAGGTGAATATCATTGATATTCTTTCTGTTAATAGGAACAAGTTCAGCTGTCTTACTTAAAACACGTTCTTTTTTAAGTTTTAGTATGCCTTCAATGATTTCGGTATTACCTGAACTTTTTTTGATAGGCTTAACATTTGATTTTGCTAATTTCTCTTCAAGAGAAAGTGCCTGAGTATCTTTAGCTTTATGTAAATTTTTAGTATTATGCTGACTGTTGTTATCTGATAGCTTTGAAGTATTTAAATTATTATCGGTTTCTTCTTCTTTGTTGGAATACTGCTTTAATATCGACTGAGTATTTCCAAGATAAGCTGATAGACTATCTTCGTTTTTTTCAATACTTTCTTTATTTTCATTCTTCGAATATTGTGTCAGAATTGATTGTGTATCGTCAAATGAAGGTGTTGTTTCATTAACAGCTTCGCTATTTGTTTTCTGCTTTGAATATTGTGTTAGTATAGATTGTGTATTATCAAAAAGCATTTCTTTTCTAAGAGCATCTTCTTTATCAAACTCAAATGCCTTACTATCCTTTTTTCTATCGCCTTTTTCTGTCGAGCCGAGAAGTTCTTCAACATCGTAAGATGACTTTGGCTTTTTCGGTTCGTCTTTTCTTTTCGAATACTCATTTAAAATTTCATCAACAGAGAATTTTATATCTGACAACCGTATCAACTCCTTTAATATTAAGCTTTATTTCGTTGTCTTACAATTTCATACATAAAGATGCCACCAGCAACTGAAGCATTAAGAGAAGTAATTTTCCCATACATAGGGAGCTTCAATAGAAAGTCACATTTATCCTTTACAAGTCTTCCTATACCATTACCCTCAGATCCAATTACAAGACCTATACTGCCAGTAAGATTTGCTGATGTATAGCTTTCGCCTTGTGCGTCTGTTCCATAGATCCAAACACCGTTCTTTTTAAGAACTTCAATCGCTGAAACTATATTTGATACTCTTGCAACAGGAAGCCAGCTGGCGGCCCCTGCAGATGTTTTAAAAACAGTGTGGTTAAGTGAAGCACTTCGTCTTTTGGGAATAATTATTCCGTGTGCACCAGCTGATTCAGCAGTCCTTATAATAGCACCAAGATTATGTGGATCTTCAATTTCATCACATATAATTATAAAAGGCTCTTCACCCTTTTCCTGAGCAATTTCGAGTATTCTTTCAACACTGACATATTCAGCACAGGCACCAATAGCAACAATGCCCTGATGTGATGCACCTTTTGTCATTGCAGAAAGCTTTATGTCATTAACATTTTTTATAACAATACCTTGTTCTTTTGCAAGTGAAATTATATGACCGATTGAACCTGTAGCTTCTGAATTGACATAAATAGTATCAATAAGCTTTTCTGCCTTCAATGCTTCAAGAACAGGATTACGTCCGACGATAAGGTTGCTTACATCTTCATCATTTAAATCTGATTGTTCTTCTTTATTAAATCTATGCTTGTCATTCTGTTTAAATGATGCAGAATCGTTGTTTCTTTTAAAATTTCTATCTAAAGTTTTTCTATTATATTCTTTTTCCATTTTATTAAATCCCACTTATTAATGATTTTTTTGTACAATAATTGAATATTGATATTATTATAGCATATTTTATTGTAAAAAAACAACAGTAATTTTACTTAAAAAACAAAAAAACTGATTTTATGACTATAAAATAGAATATAAAATAAAAAATGCAAAAATTCCAAACAATAGAAAAACAATCAAGTATATAATTCTTCGTGCTTTGATAGAATTATTTTTTTTATGAGCAGTAAATTCTTTTAAAAATAAATCAGCTTGGCTTGTGAGCATTTGCTGTGGACAACTGATTTTATCACTCTTTACGAAAAGAATTGCTTTTTCAAAATAATCATTATTTGTTCTGTTGATTTCGATAATTCGTCTGTTGATACCTTTTAACATAAAATCACCTTTAATATTTATTTGTTTATTGAATTATTGACCTTAAAATCAACAGTATACAGAAAGTATAAGAACTTTTAACATTGTATTGTTAATAACTATGTTGAAAAGTTGAAAGTATAAACAAAAAAATGTTGAAAACTCTGTTGAAACCGTTGAAAACTCTTTTGTTTACGTAATTTGTTTTTTTGGTGTAAAGTTAATAACTTTTTTTAATCCAAATTACACTTTGTAATTTGGAAAAAAGGAGTAAAATATTCATTGATGTATAATAACTACTGAATATTAATCTCTACAAAAATAATAGGTTTTTTCTTAAATCCCAATAATTAAACCTTTATGCAAAAATAATTTTTGTAAATTAAAAAGCGGAAAAAACAAGGCAATAACGAAAAGCCTTATTTTTCACCGCTTAAAATATTATCTGTCCACTAAAACGGATAATTATACAATTATCTTGTTGTCAGGAATTTTATGGCTCTTTCAATAGAGTCTTTTGAACTTCCCCAGTCAGCATCCTTACCTGAATTTCTGTAATCATACATCTTACAATAATGAGAAACATCTTTTCTAAGCTCATCAAGATATTTTTTAATCAGCTTATCACAATCATTGATAAAACTATTAAGTTTTGCTTTTGCAAGTTTGCTTGGGGTAGCAGTTAAAAGCATCTCATAATGATTTAGGCACAGCATTTCCTGTTCATTGAAAAGCTTGACAAAGTCAGCTTCCTTCTGATAAAGCTCAAATACAGTTTCAAGAAGCCTTTCCATGCCCCATTCTATTTTTGAGCAGACAAAGCAATCATTGTTGACGGCTGAGAGTTTTTTCTTTTTTGAATTAGTACTTTCTAAAAATCCTTTTTTACTAATGATTTTTTCGTCAAGCTCATTTAGATGCGTTTCAAGTATTAAGGCAAGTGAAAGCCTGTTTTTTTGTTTTAGCATTTTATCAAAATGCGCTTTACAGAATCCAAGCTTGTTTGTTTCAATTCTCACATCAGGCTCCATCATGGCAGCGCCCATAATATATTCAACGCATCTATCCTCAAGCATGTCTCTCATTCTGCATATCGGACAACCGCATTTCGGATCAAAAATCTCACTTACAGGGATAGTTAAAATACTTTCTCTCATTTTACTTCCTCTCTGGCAATGATTTTGCCATTAAATAATGTTGAAAATAATAATAATATAATATATAATTTTAATATAAATTCTTATAAATAGCAATAGAAAGGCAAATTATGAATTATAAATATGAAAACAATAATATATATCTTAATCAGCCTGATTTTACACTGGATGAAACACTTGATTGCGGGCAGGCGTTCAGATGGACAAAGATTTCAGATAATACATATCAGGGCTTTTCTGCGGATAAGTCGTTGAAAATAGGCGAAGAAAATGGATTGATTATACTACATAATACTTCTGAAAAAGAATTCCTTGATTATTGGTGCAACTATTTTGATTTATATACTGATTATGGAGAATTAAAAGAATTGCTTTCTCAGGACGAAACTTTAAAAAAGGCCTGTGCCTTTGCGCCTGGAATAAGATTATTAAAACAGGATAAGTGGGAAGCTTTATGTTCATTTATTATTTCGCAGAATAATAATATTCCGCGAATAAAAGGAATAGTTGAAAGGCTTTGTGAAAATTTTGGCGACAAAAAAGATTTCGGATATACATTCCCATCAGCAGAAAGATTGTCAAAGCTTTCTGTTGAAGATTTTCAGCCACTTCGTGCGGGATTCCGTGCAAGATATATCCTTGATGCAGCAAAAAAAGTTGCTTCGGGAGAAATTGATTTAGAAGCCGTTTCAAAACTACCAATTGATGAAGCAAGGTCTGAACTTATGAAAATCTGTGGTGTTGGAGTAAAAGTTGCAGATTGTGCATTATTATATGGAATGTACCGTCTTGAGTTTTTCCCTGTGGATGTGTGGATAAGAAGAGTAATTGAGCAGTATTATCCAGTGGGTCTTCCTGAATGTATAAAAGGTTATGAAGGAATTGCACAGCAGTATTTATTCCATTATATAAGAAACTTGTCTGACAAATAATTGATTTTTTATTATTCAGATGATATACTTATATTTGAGGTGATAATATGAAACCAATGCATAAAAGAAAAATGATAGCTCCAATAGTTATTGGCATAATTTTTTTCTTATATTATATAGCTATTGCTGTTGTTTGTGTAGTTATCGGTATTAATGAAAGCGATTGTATAGGATTATTATTTGCTATAATTATCCCAGCTGTTCTTGCAGCGATGATTTTATATGTCACAAAGGAACGTATCGATGAAATTAAAGGAGGAGAAGAAGATGATCTTAGTAAATACTGATTTTATTACAGGAAAGGAAATTGAAACATTATCTCTTGTAAAAGGTAGTGTGATTTTTTCAAAGAACTTCGGAAGAGACATTGCGGCTAGTTTCAAAACATTGGTTGGTGGAGAAATAAAGGGCTATACAGAAATGATGAATGAAGCACGTGCAATGGCAACAAAGAGAATGTGCGATGAAGCAGAACAGCTTGGTGCTGATGGAATTATCAACGTAAGATATGCATCGGCTGCAGTTATGCAGGGAGCTGCTGAAGTTATAGCATACGGAACTGCAGTTAAATTTAGATAAATTGGTTATATTATATAAAAGTTTATAGTTTTATAGAGCTATTTTGTTTTGATAATTTTATAACAAACATTTGCAATTTGCAACATAATGTTATATAATATTTTAGTAAGTTTATTATTTTTTAGGGGGATATTAAATGTTAGTTTCTGCAAAAGATATGCTTAATAAAGCAAGAGATGGCAAGTATGCTGTAGGTCAGTTCAATATCAACAATCTTGAATGGACAAAGGCTGTTCTTCTTACAGCTCAGGAATGTAACTCACCTGTAATTCTTGGTGTATCTGAGGGCGCAGGCAAATACATGACTGGTTTTAAGACAGTAACAGCAATGGTTAAAGCAATGATCGATGAGCTTAATATAACAGTTCCAGTTGCTCTTCACCTTGACCACGGTTCATATGAAGGTGCAAAGAAATGTATCGAAGCTGGTTTCTCTTCAATCATGTTCGATGGTTCACATTATCCAATTGAAGAAAATATTGCTAAGACAAAAGAACTTGTTGGTATCTGCAACGATAATGGTCTTTCACTTGAAGCTGAAGTTGGTTCAATCGGCGGTGAAGAAGACGGCGTTGTTGGTTTGGGCGAATGTGCTGACCCAGCTGAATGTAAAGCTATCGCTGACCTTGGTGTAACAATGCTTGCTGCTGGTATCGGTAATATTCATGGTAAATATCCTGAAAACTGGGCTGGTCTTTCATTTGACACACTTGCTGCTGTTAAAGACGCAGTAGGAGATATGCCACTTGTTCTTCACGGTGGTACAGGTATCCCAGAGGATATGATTAAGAAAGCAATTTCACTTGGCGTTGCTAAGATCAATGTTAACACAGAATGTCAGCTTACATTTGCTGAAGCTACAAGAAAATATATTGAAGCTGGCAAGGATCAGCAGGGTAAAGGCTTTGACCCAAGAAAGCTTCTTGCTCCTGGTTTTGAAGCTATCAAAGGCA
>JAEWZG010000120.1 GCA_023395435.1 Bacillota bacterium | reverse complement strand
CAACTGCAATGCAGATAAGCATTAATACTGCCAGGCTTTGTATTGATATAAAAGAGCTTGCCATAATACAAGCACATAAATACATTATAAGCTTTGTTGCTATATTCTTCATATTTCACCCCCGATATACTTATTATTATTTATATTACCATATAAATTTTAAATAATAAAGTAAAATATTACATTCGTCACATAAAATTATGACATAGCACACTTAAAGAAATCTTAATTAAGATATATAATAAAAACATCAAATATGACAGGAGATTTTTTATGGTAGTTAAAGTTGAAAACCTTGTAAAAAGGTACAAGACGCTTACAGCACTCGATAATCTCAGCTTTGAAGTAAACGAGGGCGAAATTTTTGGTCTTTTAGGACCAAACGGTTCAGGAAAAACAACAGCAATTAACTGTATTCTTTCACTATTAAAATATGATAAGGGAAGCATATCAGTTTTTGGAAAAGAAATGAAGCCCTCCTCATATGACATAAAGAAAGATATCGGAATCATTATGCAGAATGTTGCAGTTTTTGATGAACTTACTGTATATCAGAATATTGATTATTTCTGCGGATTATATATCTCTGACAACAACACGAGAAAGCAATATGTTGAGGATGCAATCAAGTTCGTCGGACTTGATGACTTTCGAAAGTTCCTACCTAAAAAGCTCAGTGGCGGACTTTTAAGAAGGCTTAACATTGCCTGTGGTATTGTACATAAGCCAAAGCTTATCATTCTTGATGAGCCGACTGTTGCTGTTGACCCACAAAGCAGAAACAACATTCTTGAGGGAATATGCGAGCTTAACCGCAACGGTGCAACAATTATTTATACATCACACTATATGGAAGAGGTTGAACAGATCTGTACGAGAATAGCTATTCTTGATAAAGGTCGAGTAATTGCGTCTGGTACAAAGGACGAGCTCAAGGAAATGATTTCACAAGGTGAAAAAATTATTGTTGAGGCATTTAAGATTTCAGAAGAACAGATTGAACAGATTAGAGATAACAAAAATGTTGTCAGTGCCGACCTTGATGACAACAATATTCTTACTATAAGAACTAAAGCAGGAGCATCTGAGCTTGCTAATATTATTACTTTCATTAACAATAACAAAATTAGCTATGGCAAGATATACTCCGAACTTCCGACACTTAATGACGTTTTCCTTGAAATAACAGGAAAAGAATTAAGGGATTAGGGGGTAACATGTTTTTCAGAACATTCAGATATAAGGTAATAAGGAACTTCAAGCAGAAGCAGAATATCTTCTGGACTTTATTCTTCCCTATTATTCTTGCAACATTTTTCTATGCTGCTTTCGGCAATCTTCAAAAGCTTGACACACTTGAAGGTGTAAAGGTTGCTATTGTCGATGTTGATAACTCAGGTAAGCAGATTATTAATACCATAGAAGATATAAATGTATTTTCATCTGAGATAGTTTCACAAAATAAGGCTGACACAATGATGAAGGATGGAGATATCATAGCAGTCATTAATATAAAGAATTCTGAGGTAGAAATGACTGTCAAGGAAAACGGAATGTCAGAAACTATTGTAAAAACTATTCTCGATAAAATCTCACAGACAACAAGCACCGTCACAAATATATATAAAATAAACCCGACAGGTGATAAGACAAATCTTAATAAGCTATTAGAAGAACAACAGAGCTTTACTGAAGATGAAGCTGGAGTAAGTAAGAACAATGATCCTTATACGATTTACTTCTTTGCACTTATTGCTATGACTATACTTTCATCATCAATGACTTCCATCTATTCTGTTGCTGATATTCAGGGCAACCAAACAGTTGTCGGTGCAAGACAGAATATTGCTCCAACAAATAAGCTAACACTGTTTGGTGCAAGTATTGCTGCTGATATGGTTACGCAATGCTTCGGAACAACAATGTTACTTATTTATATACGATACATTCTCAATTATAATATCGGTAATATTTCAGGATGGCTCCTTCTTATCTTTTATACAGCACTATTTGCTTCAATATGCCTTGGAACCCTTATTGGTGTAGCAATCAAAGCAAAACTTATGGTTAAAAGTGCAGTATTGAATGCAGTTACACTTACAAGCAGCGGTATTGCAGGATTGTTTGCAGCACAGGTTAAAGTCTCTATTGAAAATAAACTTCCTATCATTGCTTATATTAATCCAGCCACATTGATTTCCGACGGGTTGATTTCACTTTATTACTTTGATTCAATGCAGATGTACTTTACAAGACTTGCAATTCTAACAGGCATCGGAATTGTACTCTTCTTAACTTCCTGCTTGATACTAAGGAGGCAGAAATATGAGAGTATTTAAGACATATTTTAAGATACTAAAAAACGGCGCATTGATAGCAATTATAGTAAATCTTATTGTAGCTGTTCTTATCGCAAGTATATTCATGTCAATTCCAGAAGAAAACAGCAAAACCTTTAAGAAAGAAAAGCCAACAATTACAATCTTTAATAATGATGACAGCGAATTTACTGATAAATTTCTTGATTATATCAAGGAAAACACAAAGCAGAAAAAAATTGAAAACAATACAAATGCAAAGCAGAAAGCATTGTTCTACCATGATACATCATGTATTGTGACAATTCCTAAAGGCTTTGGAGATGCTTTTGTAAGTAAAAATCCAATCAAACTCAAACTTGAGAAATTCCCGGATGCTACGAATGGCAATGTTGCTGATATAATTATCAACAACTATCTTTCATCCTATAACATGTATCAGCAAAGCACTAACTTAAACATGGATGAAATAATTGAAAAAGTAAAAACTGATCTTTCAATCAGCACAAAGGTTGTTCTTGAAAATTCAGTACGTTCACATATGAGTGGACAGAGCATTTTCTATAATTATTCCTGCTTCATTATAATGACTATACTTATCATTTCAATCGGTACAGTAAGCTTCTCATTCAGGAGCAAAGACATTAAACGACGTATAAACTGTTCAACAATGTCACTTTCAAGCTTTAATATGCAGATAGGTCTTGGCCACTTTGTGGTTTCACTCGGAATGTTTATAGTAGTACTGACAATCGGAATAGTTATGTTTAGTGTTAACATTGCCACAACTGCCGGAATGCTACATATAATTAATATGTTTATTTTCGTACTGGTTGCACTCAACTTAGCTTACCTATTGTCTTCAATAATTACAAGAAAATCACTTGATGCCGTAGCAAATGTAGTTGTGCTTGGCTCGTGCTTCCTCGGTGGTTCATTTGTGCCACAGGAATTCTTAGGTGACGGTGTCAAGGCAACAGCTATTATCAATCCGGTTTATTGGTTTGTTAAAGCAAACAACACAGTTGCATCTGTTACAGACTATTCATTCTCAAATATAAAAAGCTATTACTTATGCTTAGGCATTGAGCTTCTCTTCTCAATATCATTCCTTACAATAACTCTTGTAATATCAAAAGTAAAACGAACTGAAAACTAAAAAATAACCAGCCACCGAGATAATCTCTGTGGCTGGTTATTTTTAATTAATATAGTGATTTTTGTATAATGCATCTTTATAATGTATATCAACTTTCAATTTCTTCAGCAAGCTTTACATCCATATCTTCAAACATATCTGTGGCATTTGTAATAAAATCTTTTGTATTTTCCATAAGCAACATAAAAGAATTTATTATATCAGTAAGCTGAATATTTATGCTGTCAAGTTTTTCTTTTGTTTCTCCACTGCTGTTTTGTAAAACTGAATTGATTGCTGTCATCTGGTCAGTTAATTCAGTAGAATTACAGTATTCAACAAACTTCTTTGTCTGTTCTCTGGCAAGAAGTTTTTCAATCGCTACAACTATTAATTCGATCATAATAGTCTCCTTAAAATAATTTCGAATCTGCTTCATCAATGTTATCAACAAAATCCCCGCATAATTGTGAAGCGAGATCAGTAGAATAACTTAACTTCTGCTTAAGTCCATCTAAGCTTGTTAGTAATCCCTCAATATTATCATGAGTCTGTCCTGAAGTTATTGCATACTCTGATATATTTTTTAGGGTTTTTACAAAGCATCTGTATTGTCTGTCGAACGTTTCTCCAAGCTCTTGATATTTTGTTGCTAAGTCAAAGTACTCATCATCACAAACAATTAAGTCTTTCAATACTATCACCCTTTATTATTACTTATATATAAATATTTTCACTGGCATCTGTAGCTTATCGCTAAATTCTTTTGTTATCTCTTCAGCAAGCTTTTTAATATATTCTTCTTTGAGTCTTTCGTTTTGTGTATTAACAAGGCTGCCTTTGTCATCCCATTCATAAGCATCAGCGATACCTATAACTAATGCAGTGTTCAAAGCTTCTCTGGTGTATAATGCTCCAGCTTCATAAATTATCTCGTGCTCTTTATTTCCTTCATCTTCACTGACACAAGAAAGAACGTTTTTATATGTATTCTTTACAATACCAATAATATCTTTTGTTATATCATCAGAATTCAACAAGGCATCTTCAATTGTTTTGATATCTTTCTTGCTAAGATTTTCAACATATATGTTGCTTCTGATGAAAAAGAATTTCATTCCTGATGGATTATTTATCTGATAAATTGATTTTTTGTCATTCTTTACTTCTATAAATTTTAATTCACATTTGCTGATCTGATCGTCATATTCGCTAAGCCCCATATTTTCTTTCAAATATTTGCTAAGTGCTAACTTATATGCTGCCTGAATATAAAAATACTTATCATTGAAGGTTTTACCATCTTCAGATAATCCTTTTTCCTTTGCCCTGTCAAAATTAAAGGTCCATGAAGGCTTACATTCCTTTATATCTTTATTGGAAAGAACCCACTGGTCCAATAACTTTTTATTACTATCATTAACTATTTTTTCTGATTTCATTTTAGTTCCTCCGTTACAACCACAAAAACAAATCGATAAGACTAAAACCAACATAATACTTATTTTTCGCATATAACCCTCCGAATCAGTTATAATCTACTATCTGATATTGTATTCCAGATGAGTCTGGATCCATATAATATATATCACCCCAGGATGAAATAATAATTCGTCCATCAGCAGCAACTCCTGTTACTGCCATAGCATGAGCTCCAACATCTTTATGTATAATATTACCATTCTCATCCTCTAAATTAAATCCATCCGCTCTTACAATTATCTGGCCATCATTTCTATAGCCTTCAAAATTATCTTGATTTAATTTACCAATGTTTTTGACATTAACATCAACATTGTGATCATCGCAGAATTCTTCCCACATTTCTTCTCTGCTGCCTCTGGATGTGCCTGATTCAAGCCCTGCTGAACAATATATGTCGGCAAATACAAGAGAATAGTTCAATTCTCCACTACTGTTATACATTGGATACCCGAATGTTGCTTCAAATTCAGCTTCTCTTCCAATATATCTATCAAAAAGAGAATTTGTCAATGCAATATATCCACAGCCGGTATTATTCATTAAATCTAAAAACTCGTCAATTTCTTTATCTGAGTAACTTGAATAGTCAGGATAACTTCTGATTATTGCGGCAATTGCCTCAAACTCATCACTCCCAACAACAAAAGAAGCAGCTTCACCTTGATTTCCTCCATACGACCCATGTTTATCAAATACTGGATTAAGACCATATTCACATTTACCATTATAAGCTGAAACTAAATTTGTAATATTAAATAATGCACTGCCTCCAAATGTATTAAGTTCAATGTTATATTGTCCGTCTTTATTCTTAATAAAAGAATCGTTTATGTAAGTAACCAATCGTGAAAACTCAAGTATCTGATTATATATTACCTGTGCTTTTCCACAATAATTTTGATCCACATCATAAACTTTTTCAATTAAGCGTTCATAATCCTTCTTGCTCATATCATTAGCATCGATTATCTTTGCATAATAAGCATTTATATTGTTAGTATAATCATTTATATCAATATCAGTGAAATGATAATGAGCATGATCAGCAACAAAATCCTGAAATCCACTAAAAAAATGTTTATGATTTTTATCATAATCATCCTTTATCAAACCGAGAATAGTAGTTTGGGTTCCCTGCGAAAAATCTCTTACTAATCCTGACATGACCGTCTCTCCTCTTCTATTGCTCTTTGATATTCATATTGTAGTGAACTTAATCTGTTTTCATAATAACTAATCTGTCTGGTTAATTCTTCTATTTTATTATTAATACTAATTTCTGCGCTATTTATTCTGCTGTGGATTTCACTTGCCTGATAATTAATATTTGATTTTACTTCATTATCTAAAATATATGTATTCCTGTTAACACATTTTTGTACAAATATAAGCTGAGAATTATAATTCATAAGATTATTCAGCTTTCCTTTTTGATTAATAATACTTTCATCCACAGACTCAAGAACTTTGCTGAATTTTCTTTTTTTAGTATTAATATTTTCTAAATCTTCCTTAGCATATTTAAGATCCAAATAAAGACTTGATAGTTTTGATCTGCAACTGTTAATCTCACACAATATGCTATAAGAACTCATAAATTTGACCCCTTTATTTATAGTTTAGATTGAAATAATAATATGTATTGATATGCATATATAAAAACAAAAATTTAGTAATTTTTTTAACTTAATATGTATTATAAATTATTTGAAATGAATTGTCAATATTATAAATACTTTTTGTTAATTAATATAATAATACTAATATACATATATAGCATATAAATATTTGAATGCATAAAAAACAGCAAGTCAACAAAAATTGACTTGCTGTTTCTGGCGGAGAAGGAGGGATTTGAACCCTCGCGCCAGTTACCCGACCTACACCCTTAGCAGGGGCGCCTCTTCACCACTTGAGTACTTCTCCAAAGGTGATTATTATAAAATATTCGTTCAACGCTATG
>JAEWZG010000089.1 GCA_023395435.1 Bacillota bacterium | reverse complement strand
AGCCTTTTGGCTTCCTCTTTTGTAAACTAATTATAATATTTAACAAAGTGATTGTCAATAGATATGGTATAATTTTTCAATATTCTACCTATGCAATAATTGTAATTAATGTAATTTGTGCAGTATTCACAATTTTATTTTGCATTTAAAAATCGGTTTAGTTCTTGCGACGAACTGCAACGATCAAGAGCGCTTTCAAGAGAAATTATTCTCTCTTTAACCATACGTGCAAGCTCCTGATCACGGGTTTGCATTCCAAGTGATTTACCTGTCTGAATTGCTGTAGAAATAAGATGAACCTTATCATCTCTTATCATTGCGCTTATAGCATCAGTGACGTTGAGAATTTCAAGACAAGCAATACGGCCTGATTTATCAAGCTTTGGTATAAGTGTCTGACAAACTATACCAACAAGAACCGACGCAAGCTGTGTTCTTATCTGACGTTGCTGATGTGCAGGGAAAACGTCGATAATACGGTCAATTGTTGATGCCGCATCTGTTGTATGAAGTGTTGACATAACAAGATGTCCTGTTTCAGCGGCGGTAACTGCAGCATTGACTGTTTCATAGTCACGCATTTCTCCTACAAGTATGACATCAGGGTCTTCACGAAGAGAAGAACGCAATGCACTTGCAAAGTCAGGGACGTCACTACCAATTTCACGCTGATTAATCATACAGCGCTTATGTCCATGCAGATACTCAATAGGATCTTCTATTGTAATTACATGCGAGCTCTTTGTTGTATTGACATGGTCAATCATAGCAGCAAGTGTTGTTGACTTACCTGAACCAGTTGGACCTGTTACAAGTACAAGACCACGAGGTCTTAAAGCAAACTCCGCAAGAATTGGCGGCAAGCTCAGCTCAGGTAACGTAGGAATATCACTTCTCAAAAGACGTATAGCAACCGCCGTGTTGCCCCTTTGCCTGAAAACATTGACTCTATGACGAAAGCCTTTTCTGCTGACAAAAGTAAAGTCAGTATCATTCTGATCTTTTATTGACCTTTTCTGCCTATCATTTGTGATAGCCTCACAAACTGACAGAATATCATATTCCGTCATTTCTGCATATGTACCAAGCTTTCTAAGTTCACCATTCTGTCTTACAATTGGCGGAATGCCAACTGTAAAATGTAAGTCTGAGCATCCTAAAACTCTTGCTTCATCTAACATTTTATTTATATCTATCATTTATTACACCCCACACTTAAATACTATAAGTTACTCTTATAAGTTCATCTACGGTAGTCTGCCCTTGTTCAACAAGTTCGGCGACATTATCACGGAGTATTTTGGTTCCATTTTGTTTTGCAAGCTTCTGAATCTCTGGAGCTTTTCCTCCGTTTGCAATAAGGGATGACATTTCAGGAGTACATAGAAGAATTTCATGAATAGCAGTTCTTCCTTTATAACCTGTATTGTTACATTCCTTACATCCGCAGGCTTCGTATACAGAAATTGAATTTGTTATACCAAGAAGTTCATTTTCAGCGACTGTTGACATCCTCTGTTTCCTACATTTTGGGCAAAGCACCTTTACAAGACGCTGAGCGACAACACCTATCAGTGAAGAAGCAACCATGTATGGAGCAACACCCATATCAACAAGACGTGTGATGGTTGAAGCAGCATCGTTTGTATGCAAGGTTGAAAGAACCATATGTCCAGTGATAGCCGCTCTAATAGCAATCTCAGAAGTTTCCTGGTCACGCATCTCACCGATCATTACAATATCAGGGTCCTGACGGAGAATTGAACGAAGTGCAGCAGCAAATGTCATACCTGCTTTCGCATTAACCTGACACTGATTGATGCCTTCGATATTCTTTTCGACTGGGTCTTCAACGGTAATTACATTAACATTAGGTTTTGCAAGCTCACCAAGAGCGGCATAAAGAGTTGTTGTTTTACCTGATCCGGTAGGCCCTGTTACAAGGAGAACCCCCTGTGGAACCTTCAGCATTTTTTCAAACAAAGCATAGTTATAATCATTCATACCAAGGTCAGTTATTTTTCTTACGCCAACATCACCGGTAGCAAGAATACGAATTACTACCTTTTCGCCATTTACCGTCGGAAGTGAAGATACACGGACATCAAGTGTTGTGTTATCAACGACCTGAGTAAAACGACCATCCTGTGGGACTCTCTTCTCAGCAATATTCATACCACTGATAATCTTGTATCTTGTTACAAGAGATGTATGTACAATATTTGAAACCTGCATTAACTCAACCATATCGCCGTTAACACGAATACGAATTCTTGTAAAGGTTTTAAATGGCTCGATATGAATATCGGTAGCATCTGCTCTGTAAGCATTTTCCACTATTGTTGTAGCAAGCTTAACAATAGGTGCATTTTCAATTCTTTCGCCGTTCATATCGTCTGCGTTTGCAGCTTCATCATCAGCAAATTCCTTATTGACATTTTCAACGACGCTATCAATATTCTGCATAGAATAAAGCTTGCCGATTGCCTTGGTTATTGCTGATTTAGTAGCAAGAATAGGCGTAACGTCCATTCCTGAAATAACCTTTAAATCTTCAAAAATGTAAAAATTGATAGGATCATTTGTGGCAACAGTGAGTCTTCTTCCGCTAATGCTTATAGCAATTACTGTGTACTTTCTTGCGATAGCTTCAGGAATTTTCTTTACTGCTTCAAGTGAAATAGGCGAAGACGCCAGATCAATATATGGTACATTGAGTCGTTCCGCCAGTACCTTTGTAAAATCAATTTCTGATATGTAACCTAGTTCAACTACAATATCACCGAACATTTTGCCTTTAGAACTTTGCTGGACACTCAATACCTTAGTAAGCTGATCATTTGTAATGAGTTGCTTTTCAAAAAGGTATTGACCAATAGGGACGTTTCTCATAATTACCTCCTAATAATCAAGGATCTACTTCTTGTTATAATCTAATAATTATGGTATAGTTATACTAACATGAAAAGGGGGACACACTATGCCAATTTATATTATACAATATATTCTTGTGCTGATTTTAGGTATTTTTGTCGGAAGCTTCTTAAATGTTTGCATTTATCGTTTACCATCCGACCAGTCAATCGTTACGAATGCATCTCATTGTATGAAATGTGGAACGAAAATAAAAAAATATGATCTTATTCCTGTTTTCAGCTGGATAATTCTTCGCGGTCGATGCCGTAACTGTCACGAAAAGTTTTCAATGAGATATCCTGTAATAGAACTTATGAACGGACTGCTCTGGATACTCACAATATGGAGATTTGACCTAACTGTAAAAGGAATACTTGTCTGCCTTTTATTCTCAGCACTTATTGTTGTTTTCTTTATGGATTGGGACACACAGCTTATAAACACTGGTGTTTGTATATTTATTGCTTTGCTCGGCATTGCGAATATTATTAATAATGACTTTAAATTCAAAACCTATCTGATCGGCGCTTTAATAGTAAGCATACCACTTCTTTTGATTGCTGTTATATCAAAAGAACAGGCAATGGGAATAGGAGATGCATACTTAATGGCAGCCGGCGGACTTTTCCTTGGAGTAAAACCTGTTACTGTTGCAATTTTCATTGGGCTTATTGTTGGTTCAATCGTAGGGCTGATACTAAAGTATATTACAAAATCAAGTAAGTTTGCATTTGGTCCGTATTTATCATTAGGAATTGCAGTAGGTGCCTTGTATGGAACCGAACTTTTTGATGCATACCTAAAGCTTGTTGGACTTAAATAAAATTCAAAAGGGCAATAAAAAGCAGTCATATATATGGCTGCTTTTTTATTGCAGGTTTTATTTATAAATAATAACCGTATAATAATCGTTATTTCCGGTAACAGCTGAAGCAAAATTCAAACCATCTATTGTTGGATTTAAAACAGCATCCTTGATAAGGTTTGTTTTCAATTTAAGATTCTTGAAAGTAATTATTTCAGATGTTTTTAATGGATCCACTTTATTATCCTTGTGATCAATCCTATACATTTCGATTTGAGTATCAAGGTTGTATCCTGCTGCGTCAAGATTAATAAAAGCTTTGTACTTTCCTAAAACATGATCCGGAATCATTTTCTTTTCCGGCGTCATTACATCGAGATTTTCTTTCAAATAAACCGTGCTACTTTTTCTGCCTTTTGCATCAAACGTTGTTTTTACACAAATCACCTTATAGTCCTTGAATTTATCATTTGTGCGGGTCGGATAATTACTGGTGTTATTAATAAAAACAATATCAGTTGCAAAACGGAGTCGTTCGTTAATTCCTTTAGAAAGCATTCGACTTGCATCCTGCTCCTGCTGCAAATTTGATGTAGTATAAAACAACTTGTTTGATGGAAGCACCAAAGCCAATGCTCCAGTAAGCACCATCGTTGAAATTGCCAAGGCAACCAAAAGCTCAAGAAGAGTAAACCCTCTCAAGTTCTTTTTGATTTTTTTCACGTTGTTCACCTCAATCTATGACTCTAGTCAAAATACTTATAATTTGAATAATCATCATTTGTTCCAGTATCATGCTTGTTAATACTATAATTAAAAGTATCTCCGCCCTGTATTGGTATTGAAAAAGGTGAGGTGGTTGTATTTTTAATTGAAGTAGGATCTTCTAATTCAACAGCCTTGCTTTGCTGTTGCATTTGCTTATTCATCTTATAGTTCTTCTTATTCATACTTGTAGTTGTACAAACCATAGTAGCAAGAACAAGTGACGCTATTGCAAAAATAGTCATTGCAACAAGAACTTCACAAAGAGAAAATCCTTTTCTATTAAGCTTTTTATTTTTCATAATATCTCCCCCTTACTGTCTGATGTACGTATCAATAGACCAGTTTGCAGGTGTGTCATCTCCCTCTGGCAGATCTGGTATATTTATTCCTGGCATACTGTCCACCATTGGTATAAGATATAAAATTCCACAATGATCATTAGTAATATCAACAGAATTAACTATGACAGCACCGATAATAGGCGGCTTTTCTTTATATTTAGTTGTACCATTAATTGTAAATGTTGTATCTAATAATCCAGCGCACGAACTGGATACCTTTGCTTTTGGTCCATAAATATATCCTTCTATTGTTGAATTCCAGCAATTAATCTCAGAACTTGCCCCGAGGAACCAATACACAGGCTGACCCTTTGTAATCGGAACTGCATCATTCTCATCTTTAGCTACCTGGAAAACTACATTATTATTAATCATACTAGTTGTTTTATCTGTCAGTATCGTCGTTTGATTAATTTGAAGCTTTTTGCCTGCAGGCAAATAGAAATATACTGGCGTTTCAGGATACTCTAAATCCTTGTTTATTACTATTTTACATTGATCAAATTGCTTTACATTCAACTGTAACCATATTACCTGATCTTTAACATTTATTGTGATTGTTTTTCCGCTGACTGTAGTGCCATTTAATGTTCCAGTCTTATTAATTACCAATCCATTTTGGCTTGCATTATAACTATTCTGACTAAAGTTTACATTATTTTCCGCAATATAGTCTTCTGAAGATATTTCGTATTTCTTAAAAATTGATTCAGGATCATCTATAGGTGGTTTTTCTTTAGAAGCAAGTAACTGTCTATCATGAGACTCATCCCATGTATCTCCACCTGAAGGGGAATGTACCTCGCCTTGAACATTAGTATTCCAACCAGCTGAATATGATGAACAATATACGTTGCCTTCAACTTTAATTGATGACAAGCTACAGCTTCCTGTTACAATAAGATTACCTTTTATTGTAGCATTGTTTGAAGCTATGGAAACATTTCCATCTATATACACATCACCATATATAGTTGAATTACCTAAGTTAATTGAAGGACTACCAATGACTCTGCCTGATGAATCCTTAGCTTTATATAGATATAAGTTACCATATATTTTCGCAGGATTATTAATTGATACTTGTGTGCAGTGAATATCCAAATACTTATTTTGATTTCCTAAAGTTGCAGAAACAGGAATAGAAAATGTATAGCAGTTAATATATGCTTTTTTAACTGTATCAGGATAAATAATTGAAACAGTAGAATTTTCAACAGAAAACTTCTTTGGTGTCTGAATGCTGAAAACTTCACTATTTGTACCCTCGACTATAGCACCATTGCTATTAAATTCAATATTACCAGTAGAATAGATGTTTCCGTGGATTTTGGTATAGTTGGTTATTTCACATTTACCGTTTCCGCTATCAGGAAATTTCGAAATAATATCACCTGTTGCAAAAAACGACTGTGTAAAATGCAAATTATCTAGTGAAACAGATGCAGCATTAAAAATTGGTGTATTAACCGTACCGTCACTATTAAACAAAACTGATGAATAGGCTTTGCGTCCATCAAAAGTTCCTTCGACCTTAACCAATAATTTCCCATCTGACTGCTTGGTAATATAATACTTAACCGTGGAATTATTCCCGATTTTTATCTCTTCGGATTCCTTAGCTGAACTAACATTCGTTAAAAATTCCTTAAGAGACGCATCCGTTGCAGTATTACTTACAAAAACATTAAGAGCTGAATTTGCATAGTAATACGCCTGGCTGTTACAGTACTTAGTATAAGTCTGTCTTCGTGCCGCAACTGCAACTGAAACTGTTGCAGTAACAATAATGATTAAAACAGAAAAAATACCTACAACCATAACAAGTGTAGCGCCCTTTTGATTTTTCTTACCAAAAGTTCTTGCTTTTTTCATGTTAATACCTCTCTGTCGAATACTAGTTCTCGGCTTTGATGTCTACCGGCTGCAGAAAGTATACAGTCATTTTAATATCAGCTTCAACTATGTTTTTCGTTGCGTCTTTTGCAGTCATTTTATATTCGTTGATAACAACACTCATTTGTTCCTTTGCACATAAACCTGCAAAAAACTTGTTTAGATCAAGTACATCGCCCGTTACCTTCAGTTCGATAGAAACAGCTGGAAGTGAAGTTATACCTTGTTCTTTTCCATCTGATTTTTTATTATCAGGTTTTGGAGTTGAACCAACCATATTTGCATTGGATGATACAGTTTGATCTTCTTTAATTTGCGCAGAACCATCAGGATCAGTAACATCAAAGGTACCACCTAATGGGTACTGTAATTTCAAAGGTGTAAATGAATACCCTGGCAAATCAATAACATCAGGGTCACCAAGGGTAAACTTAGTTAATGTCAGTTTATTTTTATCAAGCATTTTTTGAATAAATCTGTCTACGTCGTAATTTGGTGTATGCTTGAGGAATGTATTTGAAGCTGACAAACACTTTTCTTCATAAGTTATTACATCTTTTTTTACTTTTCCGAGCCTGCTTACTTCCTTGTTTACACTGTCAAGTTTAGTCTGAGCAGAAGTACGTGCAGACTTACTCGTATCTATACTTTCCATATTAGGTTTTACCGCAAAAATATAAGCCAGAAAACCAGTAACTATAATAACAAGAAATGTAAGAAGAACCTTATCTCTATATGCTAATTTCATTTGGTTTCACCTGCTTCCTCTGCATTTGTTGGTGCATTCTTAAGACATAATGTTACTTCAAATTCCCATAGCTTCTCAGTTGGTTTTCCAGGATCAATACCATAATATAATACCTGTGCAAACTTACCGCATTTATGAAGATTTTCAACCATAGTAGCTGGATAATTCTTATCAGAGGCAATAAACTTAATATGTAATTCACCTGGTTTATATACGATTTCACCAATCTTTGCCTTACCATTTAATTGCTTTATAATTTCATCAAAAATATCCTGAGTCAAAACTTTATTTGAAGCAAGAGTTTGATTTGCTATATCAACGCCATTGTAATATGTCTTGAGCTTACTTAAATAATTATCAGCTGAATCTAATTCTTTCAGGCTCTTCTTGTTTTTAGGCGAATTAATTTCGTCCTGAATAGTCTGAGTTTCATCCTTAATTGTATTATTATAATAATCTAACCCGAAATATCCTGCAACACCGATTGCAGCAGTAAGAACAAAAGCAGCTATAAGTGTTTTATAGAATCCACTTGTAATCTGTTCTCTGCCTTTTGCAGAATCAACCTCGAGAAGATTTGTCTTTTCTGTATCCTTTTTGCCCTTAAGCATTGCACCGATTGCATTAGCATAAGCAGCAAATTCAAATTTTTCATATCCGACTATTTGATTTGGTACAGCAAGAATATGAGTCTTTACATCCTGCTGTTCAATGGATCTTGTCAGCTTTATGTAATCACTCACATTACCATAGAAAATAACATCCCTTATACCAATTCCGCCACGTGCCTTGTTGAACTGTATCATTCTGAATACATTTTCATTCAAAGCCTGATAAACGTAATCTTCAATTCCGCCGTAATCTTCCTTGTCAATAGGAACTACTCTTGAAAATGCAAGCTGATTGTTTTCATAAAGATTGAGATTTAAGAAGTTATTATCAATTTGAACTGCAAGCAACGGCATTTTATCCTTATTTCTTGGATCAGCAAGAACGATACGTGAAATACAGTTGCAATTTATTGAAATACTCTTAAGAGGAAGAGAAAGCATGTTGAACATTCTCTTGATCCCAACAATCATATCATTAGGGCAGGCAGCAGCAAGAATCTTGTTTACTACCATATTGTCCTCTTTTGCTTCACCTACTATAGTATATGTAATATTATAGTCATCCGAAACACCCATATCGCTCTGCATCTGATTTTTTACCATTGAAAAAAGCTGATTGCCTTTTGCTTTAGGAACTTTAAGTTCTCTGAAAACTATTTGGCTTGATGAAAGAGAAATAACAGCTTCTTTATCGGTAAATTTGTTGTGAATAAGCTGTTCGTTTACTATTGAAACAAGCTTGCTTAATTCCTGGATAAAGCCATTTATTATTACGCCTGATGGTACATCAATAACCATAGCACCTGCTATTTTTATTTTGCCTCCTACAAGTTCACCCTTAACGACTCTTATCTGTTTATCTGAAAAGTCAAATGATAACAAAACAAATCACTCCTTTTTAATTTATATTGTCGCCCATAGACATCATTGCTGGGTAAATTGAAGCAACAACGAGTCCGATAAGAACACCAAGGAAGATAATCATTACTGGTTCGATCATTGATACAAGTTTTGAAATTGCACTTTCAGATTCCTCTTCATAGAAATCTGCAGTCTTTGCAATAATTTCATCAAGAGTACCAGCTTCTTCGCCTACAAAAACCATTGAGCAGAACATTGTTTCGAAAATATCTGCCTTTAGCATAGCATTTGAGAGTGATCCTCCCTGCTTGACTTCATCAACTATTTCAACAAATCTTTCTGATATGTAACTGTTTCCAAGAACTGCTGCAGATCTTTCTATACTTTCAACCATTGGAATGCCACTTGAGTAAAGTGATGAGAAGGTTCTCGCAAAACGTCCTGTATAAACTTTTACAATGAGCTTTCCAATTGCCCTTGATTTAATAAGATGCCTGTCAAACTTATATCTTGTCGAAGGATTTTTAAGATAATAAATTGCCCCACCGACAATAGCCAGAAAAATGACAAGAACTATATACCAATAACCCTTTAAAAAATCACTGAATGCAAACATCGCCTTAGTCAGCGGTGGCATTTCAATATCAGCAAACATTTCCTTAAATTTTGGCATAATAAATGTAAATACACCAATTACAACAATTATAGCAACAAAAAGAAGAATTATAGGATATATCAACGCACCTCTAATCTTATTTTTCAGCTTGCTTTCCTTTGAAAAATGCTCGCTAAGTCGGGTCATTACAATATCCAATGTACCTGATGTTTCACCAGCCGAAATCATACTGATGAAAAATTCAGGGAAAGCTCCATCCTGAGCCTTAATTGCTTCAGAGAAGGACTGTCCTTTCTGGACATCATCATAGATATTTCTCCATGTATCAAGAGCATATTTGTTTTCCTGCTGCTTATACAAAATATCCAGAGATTTTATAAGAGTCAATCCTGAAGAAAGCATTGAACTCAGCTGTCTGCAACAGATAGCAAGCTCTTTTGTCTTAAACTTATGAGCGCCTCTTCTATTACTTCCGCCAAAACTCATTCCTTCTGTTACACTAACACAAAACAATCCCTTATCAGCTATATAGTTAACAAGTTCCTGAGAATTTTCACACTGATATGAACCCTTTATTGTCTTACCAGTAAAATCTTTTGCTACATAGGTAAAATTTTTCAAACGCCGCACCTCCAAAGCACTTATCTGGCATAAATATACTATTTTAAGTAAAAAAATTATAACATTTACTGCTAAATATTTCAATACGTTTTGGGAAAATAATGAATATGGTTTATATTTTTGTAACTTTCATCAAATATTAAATTCTATATTTAGTTAAAAAATATAGCATTATTATTTTTTCGTCTTATTATTTATAAAACAAAGTAATAATACTTTTATGTCACATTTTATTTTAACTACTCATAATATGTAGTACCCATGCAAAAAAACAATTAAATTACTAGGATAAGGAGAAATTCTATGGATAACTTTGATGCAGATTTATATGATCTGCTTTTTTCAAATTCATCAAATAGCCATAACACTGCTACCTCACCGATGAATACTACTGTTCCAAATACAAGCGTTTCAAATGCAGGCAATAACCAGAATACGAGTACTGCTCCAATGAGCAATGTCGTCCAGAATTCTGACAGCTTAAACCCAGTTAATAATATGACTGCACCAGCAACAAGTAATGCATTGCCTAATTCAGATGTTTTAAATGCTACTGATAAAAACTCAAATGATAATAAAATGAAATATGTTGCTGATAAAGCTTCACAGCTTCGTCAGCCTAAAACTGCTTTTCCTGCTGAAACACCTGTGGGTATGGCATATGTACCTTATCAGATGTGGGAAAAGACTTATGATAGCAATATTGGGTTTGCAAGAGGAACCATTTTCCCTTCTCTTGACAAGCCATTTATAGGTGAGGAGGCTGTTCCATATGAAAGAAAGAGATAGCCTTTTAAAGAAAGTTCAGATGTATGAATTCTGTCTTGTTGATATAAATCTTTATCTTGATTCTCACCCATTCTGTAAGGACGGTCTTGCATACTATAAAAAATACAGTGCACTCAGCAAAGAAGCACGTGACGAGTATACTGCCAAATATGGTCCTATATGCCCATCCGATGTTGATGTATCTCATCACTGGACTTGGGTTGACGCACCTTGGCCATGGGAAGTGGAGGAATAATTATGTGGCAATATGAAAAGAAATTACAATACCCTGTAAAAATAAAAACACCAAATCCAGCAGCGGCAAAGGTTATCATCAGCCAATTCGGTGGACCAGATGGTGAGCTTGGTGCGGCAACAAGATACCTAAGTCAGAGGTATACTGCTCCAAGCCCACAGGTTAAGGCAATTCTCAATGATATCGGTACTGAAGAACTCGGTCACTTTGAAATGGTATGTGCTATTATATATCAACTTACAAGAAACCTTTCAATCAAAGAAATAAAAGAAAGTGGATTTGACACATATTTTGTTGATCATACAACAGGGCTTTATCCTATAGCTGCTTCAGGTGTACCTTTTAGCGCAGATACATTTCAATCAACAGGCGACCCAATAGCAGACTTACATGAGGACCTCGCTGCCGAACAGAAGGCAAGGCTTTCATATGATAATATATTACGATTAGTCGATGATAATGATATCCGTGATCCTATAAAGTTCCTGAGGGAACGTGAAATTATTCACTATCAGCGCTTCGGTGAGGGATTAAGACTTGTTACAGATGAACTTGACAGCAAGAACTTCTATGCTTTCAATCCAAGCTTTGATACAAAAGCAAATAGCAACAATAATAAATAATATAGTAATAGATATCCCCCAGTTTATCCGGAGGATATCTATTTTATTCCAGCTTAAATTGTGTTTTATTTTTATACATTAATTCATCCGCTAATTTTTCCGACTGATATATATCATTATCATTCTGAGGAGTATACATATTATATCCGTATGCAAGTAGCTTTTTTATGCCGATTTTTTGCGAAATCGGTATTAACGAATCCTCAATACACTTAAAAGTATATTCTATCTGCTTCTGATTAATATCATTGCATATTACAGCAAACTCATCCCCACCGGTTCTATACGCAAAACCATAATCTACAAAATAATACTGAATATTTCTTGCACATTCTTTTAAAACAGTATCACCAAAGGAATGACCGTATGAGTCATTGATGGTCTTGAAGGAATTTACATCAATATTTATAATGACCGCACTCTTACGTTTATTAATTTTCGTAAGGCTCATCTTGTACATTCGTCTGGTAAGAAGGTTCGTTAGTTCATCGTGCTTTAAAAGATTATTCAGGAAATTAATATGATAAATTATCATGGCAACCGAAATTGTGCCCCATATTATTACATAATCAGCGTTAATTGACTGAATCATAATTCCAAAAACACTAATTACAGTACAAACAACTACCCAAATCTTTTCTCCATTGAGATACCTTCTGTTTTTGTGCAGGTCACATACCAAAAATATTATAAGATACATTAAATTTAAAAGTATTTGAGTTCCAAAGAATCTACCTCGGCTATAAACACTCTCACTATTTATGTTAAAAAAGAAATGATAATTTATACTCAAAAACGAAAAGAAAGCATTAATCAAGATAGGGGCAAGCAGAAACTTCTCATATTTCTGATATCTTGTGTTATGTGTAACACTGCATATTAAAAAGAATAATACTGCTGGCGCAAGTGCAAACCCAAAAGCATTAACTAACATAGAAATCACTTTTGCTGACGCAGTGTTATAGTTATTTAATATAGTTATTATTTGAAGAATTGATTCTATTAACACTGTTTTAAGTGCAAGAAGATAATACTTTTTCTTGCTTTTATTAATAACAGGATTAAATATTAACATAAGCATTATAGAACATATTGGAATCAATGTTATAAGATTAACCATAATATCATGCATTTAAATCTTTCCTTTTTCAGAATTTATACTTTATTCTTAATTGTATTATATCCTATTGTTTTACAATTTGTATATTAATATTCTGTAAATTATATCGTTGTGAGGTTATATAAGAAGTTCTGTAATAGCTCATTGATATACTTATTCTCGGGTTTTTCAAGCTTAGCATCCTGTTCAATAATTTCCTTTGCCGCCTGCTGTGCTTTCTTAAGGATACTTACATCATGTGACATATCAGCAATTTTAAGTTGTGGAAGTCCATGCTGGCGACTCCCGAAGAAATCACCAGGCCCACGAAGCTTTAAATCTTCTTCGGATATCTTAAAGCCGTCAGAAATCCTTGAAAGGATTTTAAGCCTCTCACAGCTTTCCTTATTTGGATTATCTGTGACAAGTATACAGTAAGATTTGTGCTCACCACGACCTATTCGGCCACGAAGCTGGTGAAGCTGAGATAAGCCGAATCTGTCAGCGTTTTCAATAAGCATAACGACAGCATTCGGTACGTCCACTCCGACTTCAACAACAGTTGTAGAAACAAGGATGTCAAGCTTATGCTCTTTAAAGGAAAGCATCGTCTTGTCCTTTTGTGCTGGGGATAGCTTCCCGTGGAGAAGGCCTATATTCACATCCCTAAGGCAGGTTTTTTTTAGTTTTTCAACATAAGTAGATACTGCTTGAAGGTCACTTTCACTATCATCAATCATCGGGCAAACAACGTATGCCTGTCTTCCTTCATCAATGCGTTTTTTTATGAATGTTAATGCTCTTTCACGGAGCTTGCCTGTTACTGCATAGGTTTCAACCGGTTGTCTGCCCTTTGGAAGTTCATTCAAAATAGAGATATCCATGTCACCATAAATCATCAGAGCTAAGGTTCTTGGAATTGGTGTTGCTGACATAACGAGTGAGTGTGGATTTTTCCCTTTTTGTGTGAGCACTGAACGTTGCTCTACGCCAAAGCGGTGCTGTTCATCTGTAATAACAAGCCCAAGATTTTTGAAAACCGTTGTCTTCTGAACAAGTGCATGTGTTCCAACAACTACCGAATACTTACCATCTTCAATATTTCCCTTTAGTTCCGCCTTCTTTTTTGCCGTCATTGAACCTTTCAAAAGACAAACCTTCACACCGATAGGTTCAAGGAAATCTGACAAGGTATTATAATGCTGTGTTGCGAGGATATCTGTTGGCGCCATTAAAGCGGATTGGTATCCATTTTTATATGCCATAAAGCAACAGGCTGCAGCTACCGCTGTCTTGCCCGAGCCAACATCACCCTGAAGCAATCTATTCATTGGGTTTTGTTCGCACATACTTGTTGCACATTCATTAATAGCTTTTTTCTGTGATTCTGTGAGTTCAAAAGGCAAAGCATTTATATATTCTGAAATATCTTTGTCTTTCATTACTGCGCCTGATAGCAGAAGATTGTTCCCACGGAGTCTTATCATTCCAAGCTGTAGCATAAAAAGTTCATCAAAGACAAGACGATTTTTAGCAGTTTCATAAGCGTTGCTGTCCTTAGGGAAGTGAATATTTTTCAACGCATAATGCAGTGAGCATAAATTATATTGTGACAAAATGTGCTTAGGCATTGGTTCATATATGAATTCATCAAGGACATTAAGAGCATTCTTCATTGTATTCTGGATTAGTGAAAGGCTAAGTCCTTCGGTTAGTGCGTATACAGGCTGAATTTTCTCCTCAGTGCTTTCTGATAAAATGGTCGGGGAGGTTATTTCCTTCCTTAAAAAATTGCCTGTGACTCTACCATAAAGAAGATAGCTTTCGCCCTCAATAAGCTTATTGAACATAAATTCGCTGTTATAAATGGATATAGTAATGTTACTTTCAAAATCAGTAAGCACTGCCTTATAAATTACCATACCATTTCTTATTCTTGCTGGTGGTAGCTTTTTTGTGATTGTTCCATTTATTACATTATTCTCATTAAGAATAGCCTGACTTATAGGCACAGGCGATGAGTAGTCAATATATGAACGTGGGAAGTGATACAAAAGGTCAAAAACAGTCTTAACGCCAAGTTTTGCATACAGTTTTGCACGCTTTTCACCGACGCCTTTAAGATATGTAATATCCTTTTCAAGACCCTTTATCATCACGCCACCCTCTTTTGTATGTATTAAAAAACAGAGCCTCGTTTGAAACTCTGTTTTAATAATTATAAAGAATTAAAGTAAATTATTCAACTGAAATAATGTAATAATAAACTGGCTGTCCGCCATTGAGTAATGTTACTTCAATGTGAGCACCAAGCTTTTCTTGAAGCTGTTGCTGTAATGCTTCAGCATTTTCATCTGTTACATCTGATCCGTAGATTAATGTAACAAATGAGCTGTCACCCTTAACAAGCTTTTTGGTTAGCTTGAATGCTGCTTTGGAAACATCCTTTTCAACATACGTGAGTTTTCCGTTATCCATAGCAAGAATTTCGCCCTGCTTGATAATGTGGCCTTCATAATCTGAGTCACGTGCAGCGAAAGTAATCTGTCCTGTTGAAACTTTTTCAAAAGCCTTTGTCATATTAATTCTGTTATCATTATAATCAGATTCAGGGTCAAAAGCAAGCATTGCTGATATACCTTGCGGAATTGTTCTTGTCTGAAGAACACAAATCTTTTTATCAGAAAGACTTACAGTCTGTTCCGCAGCCATAATGATATTTTTATTGTTCGGAAGAACAAAAACAATTTCAGATGGACAGGAATTTATTGCAGCAAGAATATCGTCTGTCGATGGATTCATAGTTTGTCCGCCTTTTACAACGACGTCAACTCCAATATCCTTGAACATTTCTTCTATTCCAATACCAGCAGCAACGGCAACAAACCCAAATTCCTTTTCAGGTTCAGCAGGGATAAATTCCTGCTTCTGTGCCATTTTTGCTATTTTTTCTTTATCCTTATGCTGTTCTCTCATGTTTTCAATCTTCATGTTAATAAGAGAACCGAACAACAGACCTTCTTCAAAAGCTTTACCTGGGTGGTCTGTATGAACATGGACTTTAATAATATCATCGTCTTCAACAACAACAACACAATCACCGATTGTTTCAAGGTATGCTCTGAGCTTTAATGAGTCAGCACAGCCTTCCATTTTTTGAACGATGAATTCAGTACAGTATGTGAAGTTGATTTCTTCATCAAATTCTCCAACTGTGGTTGAGAAGTTTTCTAAAGTTATTGGTTTTGATGTTGTGGTTTCAGCTGGCTTTGCAATTCCTTCGCCCTTGAATACATCAAGAATCGCCTTATAGATAATTAATAAGCCTTTTCCCCCAGCATCAACGACACCTGCTTTTTTAAGTACAGGGAGCATATCCGGTGTTTTTTCAAGAGTAGCTTCAGCTTCCTCACAAACCTTTTCCCATAATTCAACTGGATCAGTTATTGTATCAACAAGCTCGCGAGCTTTTGCAGCGGATAATCTTGCTACGGTAAGTATTGTTCCTTCTGTTGGCTTCATTACAGCCTTATATGCACCATCAACACCAAGTTCAAGTGCATTAGCTATTGTTTCACATGAAGCGGTTTTCTGACCGGCAAAACCTTTTGCAAACCCTCTGAATATAAGTGAAGTGATAACTCCTGAATTGCCCCTTGCTCCACGAAGAAGAGCGGAGGCAGTTGTTTCGGCAACCTGAGCAACGCTAGCATTGTCATCCATTCTCTCAAGCTCTCTCAAAGCTGCGCTCATGGTCATTGACATATTTGTTCCTGTATCACCATCTGGTACAGGATATACATTAAGTTCATCTACTGATCTTTTGTTATTCGCAATCGTTATTGCTCCTGACATAAATGCGTCTCGAAGCACGCTTCCTTTTATCACAAAAGTATCCCCCTTGTTATGACTTCATGCCATCAATAAATACATTTATTTTTAAAACTGTCAGACCTGTTTCTTCTTCAACAGCATATCTGACCTTATTGATAATGCTATCAACAATAGCAGATATGTTGACACCATATGATACGGTAATATGAAGGTCGATAACTAACTTGTCTTTTACAAGACGGATAATAACGCCTTTATCAATAGCGCGATTTTTATCCAGCAATGAAAGAACCCCTTGCTTTGGTCCGAATGGGTTCATCTGAACAACACCAAAACAGTTCATAGTGGTATGTCCGATCAGAGCCGTGAGATATTCGTTTGAAATATCAATTGAACCTAAATGATTTTCAACCTTAATCAAAGAAAACACTCCCTTAAAACACGCATTTTTACCATTGTATCATATTTATTTTTATCTTTCAAGTATTTAAACAATAATATTGGCAAGGTTTTCTTTGTAATATGCTTGTTTATATTGATTAAATATGATAATATAATATAAAAACTGAAAGGACAAAGACATATGGCAGAAAAAAACACACCCGATAACAAGAATGATAAAAAGCCTGAAAAACTTAAAATAATCGGTCCAAAGCAAGCAGTAATATACTGGATTGTTGCTGTGCTTTGTATACTCACTGTTATTTTTCTTTATAAATACAATAAAAACAATTACGAAAAAGAGCAGTCAGAGAGCAGTTCTTCGGCATCAGTTATTTATGAATTTTCAGATCACATTTAATTGAAATTTCATAGCTTGTGTTTTGAAGAACTTTTTCATAGTCATCACGCGACTCAAGATAGAAGCTTCTTTGATAATACCGAAGAAGCTTTTCTATATCAAGTACATCAGCTTTATATTTTTCCAGAAGAATCTCCTGTGTGCTTTCACATTGAGAAACAATTTGATTCTTGATTTTCTTCTTAATTAGACTTTCAAGATCAGAACTATTTTTACTTATAAGACTTAAATTTCCTGATGCACTTGCACTAATTTTTATTTGTGTATCTATAACCACCTTGTCACCTATTACACGGGGACGCAGGGTGGTTTTTGCTTTTTCTATGCTTACCCCTACCGGAACTCCGTTAACATCTATGCTTGAAAATGATTTTTTTACTTCATTAGTGAGCCATTTTAAGCCCATCGTCTGTTCCTTATCAAGTGACATAATATATCTGTTATCCTTAAAAACAGCCGTCTTGCTGAAGCTTAAAACCTTAGTGTCCTGTGTTTTATTATCCTCACTATCAGAATTCTCTTTAACATCCTTATTTACTTTAACATCCTTACTTGCTTTAACATCCTCATTAGCTTTTGCGTCCTGAGCAATTTTTGTAATATCAACAATAGGAATAGCAGCCGTTTTCTGTATCTGTCTTACATCGGATATAACCTTCGCAAGCTGTGCTCTTTTTGCATTGCCGTTTTGAATGCTGATTTTAAGGATATCCTCCATTGTCTGCGAGCTTATAAGCCCTGTTGATAACTTTAAAGATATAAAATCAAAGGCTTTCCCGTTAGTCATAACTATATCAAGACCAGGAAATACATATTCACCCTGTGTGAAGTACTCAAGAAGATCGTTTATATTCTCATTTCGGGTACTTTCACCTAAAAATAACAGCATATTGTGTCCTAGGAATACCTCTTTTCCTGTTTTCATTTCAATTTCTTTTATAGCAAAATCAATACTATTTCCTGTTCCTGTAACGACATCTGCTTTTGCACCACCCTTCTTCTCAAGCATTTCTCCGTCAGGTGCAAATATCTGCATTGAAACCTCAAACTTTTTATTTTCAATATCTATTCCAACTATCTGTACTACTGCTCTTTTCTCAATATCTGTAGTGCCAGAACACCCTGTCATACATATAAGCATTGAAAAGACCACAAGCACTGAAATTATTTTATTCATAAGCGACCTCTTATTCTGCTTTATTTTTTGTTGCTTTTAATACTAAAAGAATTAACAATGGCAATATGCAGGTCAGTACAATCATCAGAACTGATGTAAACCACCTATCAAGTATCATATCAAAAGGCTGACGTGAAAGTGAAAGCAGGAAGTTTAAACCAAGACATACCAATGCAACACCAAGAATAATATAAGTGTCCTTTACCTTTACAATAATGCGTTTTATACCCTTTGATGAAAGAAAAATAAACAAGCCTATAGTCATAGCCGCACACAGCGCCCACTCAAGCATATAAAGTGCATCAAATCTTTCAATAAACTTCGTTTTTGAATATGAACCAACAACAAATATAGGTATTCTCGCAAGCTTTATATAATCGCCGAGAAGTGTTGTATAAATAAATACTATTACTTCAAGAACTACAAGCTTCATTCCAAGAAGTATAAAACCTGATTTTTTTATGTCCGATTTTATATATGGGAGCAATAAAGCAAAAGTCGTAAGCTCCGAATTCATTCCCAGTTCTTTTAAAACACACGAAAAGATATCATTGGCAGGATTCTGTACAGCAATATCGAGATTAATCTTTTCAATTTTACCTTGTGCGGTAATAATCATAACAATAAGCATTGATATAAAAATAAAAGAAATGAATAATGAGCTTCTTCCCAAAGCTTCAACTCCGACAAAAGCTCCATAACCTGCAACGAGTACTATTGTTATTGCTATGAAGTAATAATTTTTTAATGATGGGAACATATCAGTCATAAAATAAGTGAAATATTTTATTGCTCTGCCTGCCAGAAGAATAAAATACAATGCATAAACCGCTGTGATAATATATCCTAATGGTTTTGAAATTCCAAAAGCAAGTTCGTCCACACTTTTGCCAGGATGCTTATTATATATATAAAACAAGGGAAGCAATATTACCATCTGCAGTAATGTTGATATTAGAATTGACCACATTAATACTCCGCTGTTTGTATTCCTGAAAGGATTGAATGTGAGTGTTTTAAATACTCTGCAGATAAATAAAAGAAAAATTACCTGCCCATAGCTGATTTTTTTCATATCTGCTCCTTTTATTTCTGTGTATTATCATCATATCTTGTAACACCATTGAGGGTAGTAACCTTGACTTTGTCGTTTTGAAGCTTTTTGAATCCTATTCTTATTAAAACATCCTTCATTGCCCTTGGGGTGAAAGGTGAAAGTGGTGCCATATACTGCACTCCAAAGCTTTCCATATCACAGACATTAAAAATCAGGAAGGCTGTTACTATTGCAATTCCATATAATCCCGATAAACCTCCTGCAAGAATATAAACAATTCTCAGTATAGAAGTCTGCTGATTAAGTCCTGATATAACAAATGAAGATGAAGCAGTAAGTCCTAAAATAATTAGCAAAGGTGCACTTATTAATCCAGATGATACTGCAGCATCACCAATAACAAGACCACCCACTATTCCTATAGCTGCTCCGACAACCTTCGGGAGCCTTATTCCAGCTTCCCTCATTATTTCATAAAGAATTGTTATAATAAGCGCCTCAACCGTCAGCGAATATGGAGTCATAAGCTTCGACGATATTAGATTAAGCAATAATGTATGCGTAAACATTTCAGGATGAAAATTAACTATTGCAACATAAACCCCAGGCAATGCTGTTGCAAGGAAAAATGCAAAGTACTTAAGCCAACGTATATACGTCCCATAAAAAGGTCGGTTTGAATAGTCATCAACAGTCTGAAAGTTTTCAATAAACAAAGAAGGGACAACAAGTGCAAAAGGTGTTCCTTCAATGAGCAGGGCGACACGCCCTTCATTCACCTTTGCACAAAGCACATCTGGACGTTGTGTCGTGGAAACTCCAGAAAAAATTGAAAGAGTCTGCCCCTCAAGAAAAGGTTTGACATACCCACTTGAAAGAATTATCTCAAGCGAGGCTTTATTCAGACTGTTTTTAATTTGATTGACAAGCTTTTCTGGCGCTTTGTCGGTCATGTATACAAGACATACATCTGTCTTGCTCTTTTCGCCCATCTGAAATAAATCAAATTTTAGCAATGGTGTTTTCATTCTTCTTCTGATAAGCGACATATTCACTCTTAAAGTCTCAACAAAACCATCCTGTGCTCCAAGTACATTAACTTCCGTTGTTGGCTCTGAAACTCCTCTTTTGTCAAATCCCTGAACTCCGAGAACGATTGAGCCTGAAACTCCGTTTACCAATATGGCGACAAAACCTGACATAATAAATCTTATAAGCTGTCCATAAGTAATAATCGTTGCCCTGTCAAAGGTAAGAATTCCATACTTTTGTATATATTCAAAAACATCGTCCGGCTTTGAATATTGCGGTAATTTCAAATCCATTAGCGGATGGAAAATTAACTCTGTGCTTGAGCTTGTTGATACCATGCCCTCACAGCAAATTATTGCACTATCGTGTCCTGAAATAGTAACAGTATTTATCATAAGATCAGAGGAATTGCTCATAATAGATCTTAAATCAATAAGGCTTTGTGTAAGATCAGATGGAATCTGTGCATCACTATAATTTGTTGCATCAAGAAAATTTGTTTTATTAGCCATAAGATACCCTTTCGAAATATTAATTTACATTTTTTAATATTCCTGTTTTTATGCAAATTATGAATTATTATATTATAAATGTACAAGATAGAAATGTGGTGATTTTATGATTATTGTGTTCATAAGAGCAATTATACTATATATACTTATTGTCTTCTGCGTACGACTTATGGGAAAAAGACAAATCGGCGAGCTTCAGCCGTCGGAGCTTGTTATTACCATAATGCTTTCAAATATTGCAACACTTCCTATCCAGGATACAAATCTTCCCATGCTGATGGGAATAATTCCGATTCTTACTCTTGTGAGTCTTGATATTTTTATTTCTTCTTTAAGTCTTAAGTCAAGAATGCTCAGGAGATGGATAAGCGGATCGCCTAAAATAATAATCAAGGACGGAGTGCTTGACCAAAAGGTTATGAAAGAAATCCGTTTTTCTGTTGATGATGTCATGGAATCACTAAGAACCTGCAACGTCTTTGATATTGCTGATGTGCAGTTTGCTGTTGTAGAAACTACAGGGAACTTAAACGTTTATGAGAAATTTGAAAAACAACCAATGACTCCTGAAGTTATGCATATAAAAGGGGCATCAAAAAATCCGCCACAACTTATAGTTAATGACGGAAAACTTTTATCGCAAGCTCTTGAAGACATCGGTTTTGGGGAAGGATGGTTTAATGAAGTTCTAAAATCCAAAAAAGTTGAACTTAAAGAAATCTTCCTTATGACCGCCGATGAAAATGGTAGTGTTAACATTGTGAAAAAAGAGGAAATCAGAAGATGAAAAGATTAATTCTCTGTGCCAGTATTATTGTTGTGCTGGTTGGAAGTTCAGCATTAATGCTTAAAAACATTAAGGAATCAAATATTATACTGACAGAAAAGATTAATAACGCTATTGATTTACAAGAAAAATCAAAAACCGACGAAGCACTTAAAACTGTTGATGAAATACAGACCCTTTGGGATAAGTATTATACAACAATGTCTTTTATTATTACAAGTGATAAGATGACATCGATAAGCTCATCGGTATCAAAGCTTCGCCCTCTTTTATTACTTGACAATGATGAATTTTATTCAGAATGCGAAAGTATTAAATTTTCAATAAAACTGATTTATGATAGTGAATTCCCACATCTTCACAGTATTATTTAGTTACCGAGTTCAGATATAATATTTATAAAACTCTCAACATCAGAAAAGTCCTTATACACAGATGCAAATCTCACATAAGCAACAAGGTCAAGCTTTTTGAGACCAGCAAGAACCATATCACCAATTTCTTGAGCAGTTGCCTGATTCTTGAGCTGATTTGCATAAGTGTTTTCTATATTATCAACAAGTGCTGTAACATCCTCAAGAGTTATCGGACGTTTTTTTATTGCTGATAAGATTCCTGCGATAAGCTTGTTTCTGTCAAAAGGTTCTATACTGCCATCCCTCTTGCTTACCATTAATAATGGTTTTTCAATTACTTCATATGTAGTAAATCTTTTGTTGCAGTTCGTGCATTCGCGACGACGTCTTTTCTTCCCCTCGCTTGGACGGGAATCAATTACCTTTGTGTCTTCAAACCCGCAGAATGGACATTTCATAATAACACTCCTTACCTTTATCAGTTATAGCTGTATTTTTGTATTAAATAATCTTCAACAATATCACTCATACTTACAGGTGTCACAAGATTTTCACAAAGAAGATCGAAAAGCTCTTTTGCGACTTCATATTTTGTAGTTATGTCGTCAATTCTCTTCTCTTCAGCTTCCCCAAATAAGTTGCAGATAATTTCTATGCCAAAGCACAGAACCCTGCTTTCATCAACCTCGCATTCACTCTGAAACAGTCGATATTGCATTTTGCTGTTTGCAAGCCTCACTATTTCAAGAGTTTGCTCCGAGGAGCAATTTGTTACCTGGATCAACTGATCCTGAATCATTTCAATTTTTTTAGCAGCAGACATTAAAGCACTTCCTTTATTTTTGTTTTATGCTTTAATTATACATTTTTTTCAAAAAAAATAAAGAATTTATTAACGCAAATTATGTCAGTATTATTCTATTATTCGACAAAAACATATACATTTTCAACTATCATAGTTTATGTAATATGTATTATATTCCAAATTGTCGAATAAATCGTGAACTTTAACAACAATTGTTAATCGTTTCGTTTATTAAATCAAAATTACATACCAATTCATCAACATCTGAATAACCATTTGAATAAAGTTCAAGAATTATACTACCCGTATATGAGTATACTTTTAATTTATTAATAAAATTAACAAAATTAAGTTTCCCTTTTCCGACAAGCTGACAATCATTTTTTTCATCAAAATCGCTTAAATGTATGTGTGCTATTCTATCACCTAGCAAATCCACCATATCATAAGGATTCATACCCATTCGAACGGCTTGTTTAGTGTCAAGAACAAATTTTGCGGAATCACCCAAAGCATTAATCATTTTCTTTAAAAAGTCGCAATTCCCACTTGTACAACGTGCTACGTTTTCCTGTGCAACAGTAATTCCAAAGGACTTTCCAAGTTCATATAAACCATTATATCTTTCAAAGTACATTTCGTCAGGGAATATATTTTGTGGCTTGTTTCCATGAAAAACAAAGATATCAGCACCGAGTAAATTCATTGCATCAAAATACTTTTTGTAATAGTCTAAAATGTCCAAAAATCTGCGTGGATATTGTGTAAAAAACATCATAGGTTCAATTCCACAAGTATATGGATGAATTGACGAAACCTTGATGCCATAACTTTTTGTTATTGTTTTAAGGTGGTTTAAAAATGATTTTTCAAGCTCACAGTTACTGTTAATAAATATCTCAACACAATCGACTTTTCTTACAACCAGCTCACTGAGAGCTTTTTCTGTAATCATCGGATATAGGCTTGCTGTTGAAACTCCTGCTCTCATCATAATTTCTGCCTTTCACACAACATATAGTATCTATTCAAGGTAATTATACATTTTATCGATATTTTTGTCAAATATATATGTTATCATACAAAAGGTAAATTATCTCATAAGGATTGCTGCTATTTAAAAAGCTCCCCCGATTGTGATAACCGAAGGAACTTATTTTATTAAAACCCTATATCTTTTATAACTTTCTTAAGAGTTATTGCTGATGTGGTCAGCTTTTCACTTTCTTCAGCATTAAGTGGTATATCAAGAACCTTTTCTATACCATTACTTCCGAGAATTGCTGGTATACCAAGACATATGTCTGAAAGACCATAATGGTTTTGTATATAACAGCTGACCGGCAAAACAGAATGCTGATTCTTGACAATAGCTTCAACAATTCGCGTTGTAGCAAGAGCAATTGCGTAATATGTTGCACCTTTTCTTTCGATTACTTTATAGGCACTTTCTTTGACTTCCTGATAAATTTTATCAAGATCATGTTTTTCGCATTCGCCATTTACAGAATCACAGAAACCATCAAGGTCAATACCCGAAACATTCGCACTGCTGAATACAGGAAGTTCACTATCACCATGTTCTCCTATTATAAATGCATGAACACTTCGGCTGTCGACACCGAGATGTTCACCGAGAAGATATTTTAATCTCGCTGTATCAAGAACAGTTCCGGAACCGATTACTCTGTTTGAAGGGAAGCCTGAAAGCTTTAATGCAACGTGAGTAAGGACATCAACAGGATTTGATACAATTAATAATATGCCTTCTGTGTTTACTGCTGTAATTTGAGGAATAATAGATTTGAAAATATTTGCATTCTGCTTAACAAGATCCAATCTTGTCTGATTTGGTTTTTGTCCTCCCCCGGCTGTAATAATAGTAATATAGCAATCAGCAATATCTGAATAATCACCAGCATATATTTTCATAGTATGGATAAAAGGAACGCCATGGTTTAGATCCATTGCTTCTCCCTCAGCTTTTTTCTTATCTGCATCAATTAAAACTATCTCAGAAAACATTCCGCTCTGAACGATTGAAAATGCTGTTGTTGCTCCTACAAAACCACAACCAATTATTGCACATTTTTGAACATTAATCATTATAATTATCCTTTCTTTAATAATTGTATTTAGATATTAATTATTATCTCGGATATATTTACAAAAATACAAGTATATTTATGTATGTGTTGCAAACACTATTAACACATCATTGTTTGCAGAAGAAATTTTATTAACTTGGAGGTATTTATGAAGGCTACTGGTATAGTAAGAAGAATAGACGATCTCGGTAGAGTCGTTATCCCAAAAGAAATTAGAAGAACAATGAGAATCAGAGAAGGTGATCCTCTTGAAATTTACACAAGCAACGACGGCGAAGTAATCTTCAAGAAATATTCACCTATAAACGAATTATCAGGTGGTGCAATACAGGTCGCTGAAGTTATCTATAAGCTCGGTAATTCACCTGTCGTGATTTTTGACAGAGACCATGTTGTGGCTGTAGCTGGCGTTCAGAAAAAAGAATTTAATGAAAGACGTGTTTCACAGTCGCTCGAAGATCTTCTTGAAAATCGCAAAAGCTACTTATGCAATAACAAAAACGACAATAAGGTTCACCCTGTTGAAGGAATAAACAGACATGCTGTTGCAGTTTTCCCTATTCTTTCATCTGGCGATGTAACAGGTGCAGTTGCATTTATTGCTACAGATGCAGAATCAATTGTTACTGACAATCAGGCTATTCTTGCACAGACAGCGGCAATGTTCTTGGGCAAGCAGATAGAAGAGTAATAATATATTATTATTTTCAGAGGTGATCTTTTGATCACCTCTCTTTATATATTAATAATAGTACTAAAACCATAAAATAGCAACAAAAAACGCACAGTTTTTCACTGTGCGTTTTATTTTATCTTAATGATTCAAGTCTGTCAGCAAGATTTGCATTATAATTTATTACCTTATGCTCATATTCCTCATTCATCAGGGAAGAATTGATGAGAAAATCAGCAGTAGATTCATTGTTAGCCATAGGTATATCATATA
>JAEWZG010000041.1 GCA_023395435.1 Bacillota bacterium | reverse complement strand
CGTGACAAACATTGAGAGATTTGAAAAGGTTTAGTACTATGTCAGAAAATTTGTTTAAAATCTATGCAAATAATAATGTATTAAACACGCTCACTTCTATGATTAGCAGTGGGCGTTTGTCACAAGCGTTCCTTTTATTCGGTCAGACTGGTCTTGGTAAGAAAACTATTGCACGATATATGGCGGCAAAAATGCTTTGTGAAGATGAAAGCAATTCGCCCTGCGGACAGTGTAAAAGCTGCAGGATGATTGAACATAATTCTCATCCTGATGTACAATGGATTACAACCAAGGACAATGCAAAGGCTTTTTCAGTGGACAACCTTAGGAAGCTTAGCGTAGACGCTGCAATTATTCCGAATGAGGGCAGCAAAAAAGTTTATATTCTTGCAGATTGCGATAATATGAGCCCACTTTCACAAAATGCATTGTTAAAGCTTATTGAAGAACCACCCGAGCATGCTTATTTTATTTTTACGGCGTCTTCAAAAGCTGTATTTTTACCTACGATAATATCACGAGTAATTTCCTTTGGCGTGACTGAGGTTTCGCACAATGAATGTAGACAAGCACTTGCTGATAATGGCATTACTGATGAAAATATAATTAATGAGGCTCTTGAAGCCTTTGGCACTAATATAGGAATGTGTCTTTCATATATAAATGATGATGAGCTGAAAAACGCAATTGATATTGCAAAAGCTGTAACAGACAGTATAACAGGCTCATTCGAGTATAATTTACTCAAGGAACTTTTCCGTCTTGACGGGAACAAGTCACTTGCAAAAGAAGTGTTCAGCCTTATGTATTCAATTATAAGAGATAGCTCAGCAATAAGGCTTAATAATGACTGCCTTGTGGGTTGCTATAAGGCAGGCTCACAAAAGCTTTCGAATATTCTTACATTAAATCAAGCAAACGAAATATACAAGGTTTTTACTGATGCTGATACAAAGCTTGATCAGTGCGCGAATTTATCATTGACATTAACAGATATATGCTCAGAAATAAAAACTATAATCTAGAAAAGGGGAATGCAGAAAAATGACTGAAATAATAGGAGTCAGATTTAAAAGTGTCGGTAAAATATATTATTTTTCACCGAATGGTTTAAAAATAGATATTGGACAGAATGTAATTGTTGAAACTGCAAGAGGCGTTGAATGTGGCGAGGTTGTTATGGCTAACCGTATGGTTGAAGACAGCCAGCTCATGAATTCGCTGAAATCTGTTATGAGAATAGCAACAGTCGAGGATATGAAGATTGTTGAAGAAAACATTAAGAAGGAAAAGGACGCATTTAAAATATGTGATGAAAAGATTGCTTACCATAAGCTTGATATGAAGCTTATTGATGTTGAATGCACTTTTGATAATAACAAGCTTTTGTTCTATTTCTCATCTGAAAACAGAGTTGACTTCAGGGAACTTGTTAAAGACTTAGCGGCAGTTTTTCGTACAAGAATTGAACTTAGGCAGATAGGTGTCCGTGACGAAGCTAAAATGCTCGGCGGTCTTGGAATATGCGGAAGACCATTTTGCTGTAATACTTTTCTTGGAGAATTCCAGCCGGTATCAATAAAAATGGCTAAGGAACAGGGCTTGTCACTTAATCCTGCAAAAATTTCTGGAACCTGTGGTAGACTTATGTGTTGCTTGAAATACGAACAGGACAGCTATGAGGCATTGCTTAAGGTCACACCAAAGGTAGGTGCATACGTCTCAACACCTGACGGCAAAGGTTATGTTGAGGAAGTAAACCTTCTCACTGGTATGCTAAAGGTTAAGCCTGAAAACAGCGATGCTCCAGCAGTCTTTTTCAACAAAGATAATGTATCCTTGATTAAAGATGCAGTTATAAAATTAAATAGGGATGAAATCAATGCTCTTAAGGGTCTTGAGGATAAATAATAAATCAGGAGGAAATAATGGCAGACGTAATTAACATGAAAAGAGCAGGCAAAATGGGTACACCTAAAATAGTAGGATTTTCAGTACTCGGCTTGGCTATAATTATTGTATTATTTAATACTTTTATTTCAGTAAAATCAGGACATACAGGAGTTGTTACAACTTTCGGAAAAGTAAGTGATACAGTTCTTACTGAAGGACTTCACGTAAAAGTTCCTTTTGTTCAGCAGGTTGTTCAGGTTGACAATAGAGTTTTAAAGTCAGAGGCAAAATGTATCAGTGCTTCAAAAGACTTGCAGACTATTACAAGTGTTATCGCACTTAACTACAGGGTATCAAATTCAAAATCAGCAGAACTTTTTAAGAATGTAGGTGTTGATTATCAGAATACAATCATTACACCGACAATTCAGGATAGTGTTAAGGCAATTACCGCAAAATTTACAGCAGAAGAGCTCATCACAAATAGACAGGCTGTTGGACAGGAAATGCGAGAGCTTGTTGCAAAGAAACTTGAAAGTTACGGAGTGCTTGTTGATAACTTCAATATAATTAATTTTGAATTCAGCAAGGAATTCGATGCTGCTATTGAAGCAAAGCAGACTGCGGAGCAAAATGCTTTAAAGGCACAGCAGGATCTTGCAAGAATTAAGGTCGAAGCTCAGCAGAAAATTGAACAGGCAAAGGCAGAGGCAGAGGCTTACAGGCTAAAAAGTCAGCAGATTACGCGTGAAATGATTCTTATGGAATACATAAATAAATGGGACGGAAAACTTCCAACAGTCGCTTCTGACGGAACAACAATGATAGACATCAGCGAACTTTTGAAAGAAAAGCAGACAACAAAAACTAATCCGTAACAGAAAGGTGACTATAATGGCAATCGATAATAGAATATATCCTTTTTTTAATGAAGAAGAAATTAAGCAGAATGGGCTTGTTCTCATGCTTCTTGCGCAAAATACACTGCTTGATCGAATGAATGCGACAATAAGCGAAGATAAGCAGATGACAAAGGAAAGTTTTTTCACTGTTCTTGAAAATTCGGGGGAGCTTCGTGAAATGCTACGCGAGGCTGTTGAAGCTGGCATAAAATCTATTGACTGGGACCATTGTCATGATGTAGCTATTGCTAAATCTGTTGCGCGTGAACAGGTTGATGCTGAGAAACGACGTGATAATATAACGCATTTGTAAAAAATGCTCTCTGTAACACTTTGCAGAGAGCAAATTTTGAATACTTTTGAGATTGACAACAGTATAGCTTTGTAATATAATGTAAACGCTTAAAAAAGTAGAAAGCGACGGAAATTTTATGATAACTAAAAAACTTACAAAATCATTGTGCTCATTAATAATGATATTTGTACTTGCATCTTTATTTTTACCGAAAATTAACAATGTATTAGCACAGGCTAATCCAGAACTAAGATATTCTATTCTCAGTGATGGAGTAAGAATTGAAGGATTTAAGGATGAGTTCTTTCAGGGTGAGTCAGTTACAATCCCTGCAGAGATTGAAGGCAAAAAGGTTACATCAATAAACAGCAAGGCTTTTATGGGAAGAAAGTCCCTAAAGAAAGTTGTTCTTCCCGATACTATTACTACCATTGGTAGTAATGCATTCAATGACTGTTCTGAACTTAAGGAAATAAACATTCCTGCCAGCGTAAAAACAATAGGCGATTTTGCATTTTATATGTGCAAGTCACTTGAGAGTTTTATAGTGCCGAATGGAATTAAAGAAATCAAGGAAAATACATTTGCATACTGTGAAAAGATAAAAAGCATTACTCTTCCAGAAGGGTTAGTAACAATTAATAAGAATGCTTTTGATTTCTGCACATTACTGACAGCAATAAACATTCCTTCAAGTGTAACATTAATAGATGATCAGGCATTCAGCAACAACCAGTCTCTTGAATCTATTGTAATTCCTGACAGTGTTAAGAATATTGGTGAAATGGTATTTAAGGATTGTGGAAAGCTAAAGAAAGTCACTTTGTCAAATAATATTCCAGCACTTAAAAGAGGATTATTCAAGCATTGCAGTAGCCTTGAAGAACTTAAAATACCTGATAGTGTAAAAGTTATAGAAAACGGAGTTTTTGAGGGATGCAGCAATATAAAAACAATTTCATTTTCAAAGAATGTACGAACAATCGCTGATGGATGTCTCGTAGATTGTGTAAAGCTTGAAAAAATCGAGGTAGATGTTAGAAACGATAAATTCCATAGTAAGGATGGCGTACTCATCAATTCAATTAACAAGGAACTAATTTATTATCCAGCAGCAAAGTCGGATAAAAAATATGATATTCCTGATGATGTACATGGAATTGCTGCTTATGCTTTTTATAATGTAAAAGCATTAATAAGCGTAAGGATACCTAAAAACGTTTCATACATTGCTCGTAATGCTTTTGAGCCAGCACCGGATGAAATACTTATAGCTGCTGATTCACCTGCAACAAAATATGCAAAAAAATATTTCACAAAATATACTGTGTATGACAACAAAACAGGAAAAACAAAAAATGTAAACAAAAACCTTGTTCTGTACATATTTATAGCGGTTGTTGTATTTCTTTTAGCATCACTCATGGTTTATAAAAAGATTATAGTTAAGAAGCTTAATTCGAAGGCTTCTTGTGAAAAAGAACAGATAGCTGATAAAGCTCAGGATGAAGAAATAGAACAGTTAACACAAGAGGAATCAGAAGAGCAACAAACAGTTGATATAGAACATAAAACTGAAAAAGTATCAGAATAAAAAAAGTCAGCCTTATGGCTGATTTTTTTGCTCTCAGCTTGAACTTAAAATCTTTAATATTGTAAATTTTCATATTATATGGTAATATATTGTCGTAATAAATTGTATAGGAGTGAGCTTTTGGAGAAAACTCTGAATAATATTAAGAAGGAAGCCGTTCTTGTAATTGCTTCACTTGCAGCATTAATAACAGTACTTATTGTTCCTCCTGATAAAAAATATCTCGATTATTTTAATATACATGTTCTTGTTATGTTATTCTGCCTTATGGCAGTTGTACAAGGACTTGTAAAGTCAGGGCTTTTTGATATATTATCGGTCAAGGCACTCAAGCTGTGCAAAAGTACAAAGCTCCTTGCAATAATTCTTGTTAATATTGTATTTTTCTCATCAATGATAGTAACAAATGATGTATCGCTGATAATTTTCGTTCCTTTTACTATAGGAATTTTTTCAGGGGTAAGACAGCGCGATATAATTTTCGTTATAGTTATGGAGACTATCGCTGCCAATCTTGGTAGTATGGCAATGCCTTTTGGAAGTCCGCACAATCTTTTTATATATTCATTTTACAAGCTTAATTTCATGGAATTTTTCAAGGTGGTTTTTCCTGTTAGTATTGCGGGTTATATTGTAATAATGCTACTAATGTATTTTTCAAAAATAATGAACGGTCAGCGTGAAATAAATTCAATAGCACCAGAACATGACTTTAAAAGAATAATTATTAACCTTGCGCTTTTTGTTTTCTGTGTATTGAGCGTTTTAAGAATTATTCCAATACTTGTATGCCTTGGGATTGTTGTAATATGTATTCTGATAAGTGATTTTAAAATCTTCAGGAAGGTTGATTACAGCCTGCTTGCGACATTTGTTGCATTTTTTATCTTTGTTGGTAATATAGGACGAATTGATGCTATCACAAAAGTGTTAGAACGCCTTATGAATAAGAGCGTACTTCTTATAACACTTATTGCAAGTCAATGTATAAGCAATGTTCCTGCATCTGTAATGCTTTCAGATTTTACTGATAATTCCAAAGATTTATTGCTTGGTGCAAACATCGGTGGACTCGGAACAATTATTGCTTCACTTGCAAGTCTTATCTCCTTTAAGCTTTATGCAAAAAGTAATGAAGCTGACAAGCCACGTTTTTTGGGGATATTTACTTTTTATAATATAGTGGTTATGGCAATTATGATTATTTTCACAGCAATTATTTATTAAGATATAACACATTAAAGAAGGAGTTTTATTATGACAAAAATTCTTCTTGTTGAGGATGATAAAAGCATTGTAAGAAATCTTATTGACTTTTTAAATAGTGAGGGATATAGCGTTAATTCAGTAAGTGGACAGGCATCAGCTATCTCTGAAGTGGAAAAGAATCATTATGATTTATTGTTGCTTGATATTTCACTTGCTGACGGGAACGGTTTTGCAGTATGTTCAGCGGTCAAGTCAATATCAGATACTCCTGTAATATTCCTCACAGCATCAGGTGATGAATTCAGCGTCGTAACAGGACTTGATATGGGTGCTGATGATTATATAAACAAGCCTTTCAGACCTCGAGAGCTCCTTTCAAGAATTAAGAATGTCCTTCGCCGAAGCAGTAGCGGTAATACTATCCTTGAGCATGATAAAATAAAAATTGATACAGTAAAAGGCGTTGTCACAAAGGACGGGAAGGAAATTTTCCTGTCAGCACTTGAATATAGGCTTATACTTGTTTTTTTCAACAACAAGGGTGCAGTACTATCAAGAAGTCGCCTTCTTGAAGAAATATGGGATATAGCAGGGGAATTTGTCAATGATAATACGCTGACAGTTTATATAAAGCGCCTCAGGGATAAAATCGAGGATGATCCACAGAATCCAACCTTTATTAAAACTATTAGAGGTCTTGGATATAAGGTCGGTGATTAAATGTCTTTTATTAATAGCCCTGAAATTAAATTAAGCGTATTTATATGTTCAATTGTTGGTATAGCTCTGACTGCTATCGGATTTATAATAAGTATTCCTTGCGGAATTATGGTTGCAATAACTGCTTTAGCTTTTTCAGCTTATTATTTTATTGCTACATATAATAGATACAGGAAAATAAATGCACTGAGCAGAGAAATTGATGGAATTCTTCATGGAAAAGATAAAATTAATCTCAGCGAGTATTCTGAAGGTGAGCTTGCAATTTTAAATAATCAAGTTCAGAAGCTTACTTTAACATTAAAGCAACAGGCGTCCGATTTAAAAAAGGACAAGATTTATCTTGCAGATTCTATTGCTGATATTTCACACCAGATAAGGACTCCTCTCACATCAATAAATCTTATTACTTCAATGCTTTTAAAACAGGATATATCCGAAGAAAAACGCAGAGAGCTTTTAAAACAGCTTGAGGTTTTACTTTCAAGAATTGACTGGCTTATCTCATCACTACTAAAAATGTCAAAGCTTGATGCAGGTACAGCTAATATTCAGCACGAAATGGTGAGTGTTTCAGAGCTTATCCATTATTCGGCCGAGCCTGTGCTTATCCCGATGGAACTAAGACAGCAAAAGTTGACTATAAATATGAACGGCGATGAGTCTTACTCAGGCGATCTTAGGTGGACAGTTGAGGCAGTGGAAAACATTCTGAAAAACTGTATGGAGCATACTCCTGTCGGCGGTGAAATCAAGGTAGATGTAAGTGAAAATGCTATTTATACAGAGATAATAATTTCTGATAACGGTTGTGGTATAGCAAAAGAGGATCTGATGCATCTTTTTGAAAGATTTTATAAGGGTAAGGATTCAAGTGAGCAGAGTGTTGGTATAGGACTTGCTCTTGCGAGAATGATTATTACAAATCAGAATGGCACTATAAAGGCTGAAAACCAACGCACTGGCGGAGCATTATTCAGAATAAGATTTTATAAAGGGGCTGTATAGTCCCTTTTTTAAGTGACGTTTTTGTTATGAAAAAGTCACTGAGAAGTCATATTGACAATGTATAATAAACTCATAAACTAAAAAGGAGATTAATTATGGAGATTTTAAAAGTCGAAAATCTTTCAAAAACATATGGCTCAGGTGACAATGTAGTAAAGGCAATTGACAATGTATCATTCTCAATTGAAAAGGGACAGTTTGTGGCTATTATAGGGCCTTCAGGCTCAGGCAAGTCAACATTATTGCATATTCTCGGTGGAGTTGACAAGCCGACATCGGGTAAGGTATTTATGGACGGAAATGATGTATATGCTCAGAATGATGAACAGCTTGCAATATTCCGTCGTCGTCAGGTTGGACTTATATATCAGTTCTATAATCTTATTCCTGTACTCAATGTTATTGAAAATATCACACTTCCTGTTCTTATGGATTCAAGGAAAGTCAATGATGAGCGCCTTAAGGAATTGCTTTCAACTCTCGGACTTGAGGGAAGAGAAAATCATCTTCCAAATCAGCTTTCTGGTGGTCAGCAACAGCGTGTTTCAATAGGGCGTGCCTTGATGAATGCGCCAGCTGTAGTTCTTGCTGATGAGCCGACAGGAAATCTTGACTCAAAGAGCAGTCAGGAAATTGTTGAACTATTAAAGCTTTCAAATAAAAAATACAATCAGACTTTGATTGTAATAACCCATGATGAAAATATTGCATTGCAGGCAGATCGTATTATTGCTATTGGCGACGGAAAAATCACTCGTGATGAGGTGATAAGATAATGAATATCTTGAATAAAGTTACGCTAAAAATTCTCGGCAAGAACAAAACGAGAACAGCTGTTACTATCATTGGTATTATTTTATCAGCGGCAATGATTACAGCTGTCACAACAGGAGTTTCAAGCTTTCAGAAGCTTTTTATAGATATTGAAATTGAGCAGAGTGGTGACTGGTACGGCAGAGCCATGTCAGTTGATAGCAAAAAACTGGATTTTGTTAAAAATGATAAGCACGTTAAGGATTACGCATATCTTTCTGACGTGGGTTATTCAAAGCTTGAAAACAGCCAGAATGAACAAAGACCATATTTATATATTGCTGGCATGTCGGATAATTTCAAGGATGTTATTCCTGTAAACATTACAAACGGAAGAATGCCTGAGACTGCAGATGAAATAATAATTCCAGAAAGTGTTTATTCAAATGCTGGTGCAAAATATAAATTAAATGAGAAGCTTCCACTTGCTGTCGGTGAAAGACAGTTGAGCGGAAAAAAGCTTATACAAAAGAATGAGTATTTACCTGACGAAGAGAAGTTTGTTGAAAAAGTAACGAAAACCTATACAGTAGTTGGTTTTTATGAAAGAGCATCATTTGAACCATTTGAAGCAGCAGGATATACTGTATTGACATTAGAAGATAAGGGAAACTTCACAAACTGTGATATTTTTATCAAAACTGATAATGCTAAGGGCATTTATGATTATATGAAGTCAAACTTCAAAGGCTCTAATCTTGAGTATAATAAAGGTTTGCTTCGTGCATTGCTTGCCTCAAATGAAGAAATTCTATATAGAATGCTTTATTCAATTGCTGCAATATTAATAATAATCATCGTATTTGGTTCAATATCATTGATTTACAATGCATTTTCAATGTCAGTAAGTGAGAGAACAAAGCAGATAGGGCTCTTATCGTCAATTGGTGCAACAAAAAAACAGCTCACAAAGAGTGTTCTGTTTGAAGCATTATTTTTAAGTGGTATTGGTATCCCTATTGGTATTGTTTCGGGAATGGGCGGGCTTGCAGTAACCTTCAGGTTAACGCAAGGACTTTTAAAGAATCTTGCCAATGGAAATACAGTTGTAAAGCTGTCATTGTCTGTAACATGGGTTGCAATAGCTGCGGCAGCAGGCATAGGGCTTGTAACAGTATTGATTTCGGCATTTCTTCCAGCAAGACGAGCTACAAAAATGTCAGCTATTGAAGCAATCAGACAATCAAATGATATTAAAATCAAAGGCAAAAAAGTAAAAACTTCAAAGCTCACATACAGGCTCTTTGGTTTTGAGGGAATGATAGCAAGTAAGAACTTCAAGAGAAACAGGAGAAAATATCGTGCAACTGTTATTTCTCTCTTTATGAGTGTCGTTTTGTTCATTTCAGCTTCAAGCTTTTCATCATATCTTAAAAAGACATCAGATATTTTCCTTGACGATGTAGATTATGATATAAGTTATAATATTACTGATGAAAAGGCAGACATAAATGATATTTACAAATCGCTTTCATCAATAAATGGAGTTACACAAAGCGGTTATGCTAAAGAGTCTTATAATGAAGCAATAATTCCTGAAAAATATATAAACGATAAAACAATGAAGTTAATCAACAACCCTGATACAAGTGTTTTCTCAAAAGAGGCAGATGACTGTCGCAGAGTGCCTATAAGTTATAGCTTTATTGATGATAAAAACTTTAAGAAATATCTTGAAGAAAATAATCTTAATCTAGATGATTTTATGAATGCTGAAAACCCAAAGGCCGTTGCTATTGATACTTTCAAGTTCTTTCTGAAAAATACTGATGGAAAATCAAAGCGTTATGAGCTTAATATTCTGAAGAAAGATACAAGTGAATTCAATATATTCGAAGTCAAGAATATTAAAGGGTATTTCTATTCAGGCTCTGAAAAGGGATCTGATGGCAAGACAAAATATATTTATAAAAATGAAAAAATTGAAAATGATATCAAGAAACTTTCTATGGAAGAGGCTACCGTTCAGAGTAAACTTAATATTGGGTATGTCACAAGCGAGAAAACATTCATGTCAAATAATATGTATGGCAACTCAATAATTCTTGTATATCCATACAGTGCTTATAAAAAGATTATGTCAGAAAATGTTCAGAACGAAAGCGAGGATAAGCACACAGTATTCTATTTTAATGCTGATAATCATAAAAAGGTAGCAGATAAAATGGTCGAGGTACTTAATCAAAAAGGACTAACTACTTCAGAACTTAATGATTTTGCTGGCGTTCTTGAATCAAACAGATCAATGATTATGCTTATCAATATCTTCTCATATGGGTTTATTGCATTGATTTCGTTAATAGCAATGGCAAATGTATTTAATACAATATCAACAAATATAGGACTTCGCAGGCGTGAATTTGCTATGCTTAAATCCGTTGGAATGACAAAGCGCGGATTTAATAGAATGATGAACTTTGAATGCTTGCTTTATGGAATAAAAGGGATAATATATGGTTTGCCAGTATCCTTCGGAATTACTTATCTTATGTATAAGTCAGTATCGCAGGGCTGGAATGCAACATATTATGTTCCATGGCAGAGTGTTGTAATAGCAATAGCAAGTGTGTTTACAGTAGTATTTGCAACAATGCTTTATTCAATGAGAAAGATTAAAAAGGATAATCCAATTGATGCATTAAAGAACGAAAATTTATAAAAATAAAAGACGGTTTCGGCCGTCTTTTCTTGTTAATATATATAAAAAATAACATATTTTTCTTTGTGAGAATTTATTATTTGTGGAATACTATTAAAAATTCTATAAATAATGGAGTGCTATATGAAGTATCAAATTTTAAAAATTCTCACATTATGGTCAACAGGAGCTTACCTGTATGGACTAATTGAAATTGCCTTTCGTGGATATACTCATATCTCAATGGGTATCCTCGGCGGAATCTGTTTTATTGTTATCGGCGAGATAAACTTTAAGTTTTCGAATAAAATGTCTATTTTTATTCAGATGTTTTTTTCCACAATAATTATAACATCCCTCGAGTATTGCACTGGAATAATAGTCAATGTGTGGATGAAGCTTGGAATATGGGATTACTCTACAATGCCTTTTAATCTTTCAGGGCAGATTTGCATTATGTTTTCAGTTGCATGGTTTTTTCTGTCCTTTGTTGGAATGTTTTTTTATAGCATTGTCAGATATACAATTTTCAAGGAACCTTTTCACCCAATCTTTAATTTATCTTTCAAATTCAAAAAAGCATAAAATACAGCCAGATGAAACTCAGCTGGCTGTATTTCATCTGCCCTGTTGTTGATTATCTAAAAAATGCGGGAATCCTTCCTGCTCTGCAAGTGCATAATACATCGGCATACATCTCAAAATTCTCAAATATAGAACTATTGCTACAACATTAGCAATACAGAACGGCGGACAATATTTTGAAATAAGAGCCATGCATATTGCTTGTATTATTATTGCTCCAATAATAAATCTAAATTCCATATAAGCGCCCATTAGAGTTGAAACAATCAGAAGTACGGATACAAGTAATAGATTAATAAAGAGCCCAATAAAATTATCTCCACCCAAGCGCCCGATAGTGCCGAGCCCTGATGCCCATCCGAATATTCCTGTCAATACAAAATAAAAGATAATGCACAATGTTGAATACTTTTTTGTATTATTATTTATCCTGTTGATTTCAAACAAAAGATTTCTCTTATCTTCAAAATTAAGATATTCAATGTACTGCGGTGGTATTGCTTTCATAACGTTCCCCCTAATAAAAAAGCCCTAACTAATAGTCAGGGCTTTTAGTAAAATTGAAAATTAATTCTTTGTTGAAATAATGAAATTTACCGTTCCGAATGTGAAAACTATCGGGATGCAGAAAGCATTTGTTTTAAGATCAAGAATTGTGTTATGCCCAGAATCCTGTGGCTGAAGTTCAAGTTCAACATCATTGTTATTAGACATGTTTACTGTAAAAAGCCCGTTATGTAAATTTAAAAATTCGCCAACAGCTGCTGTTGTATATTCATCAACTGTATTGAGTTTTTCCTGTGCAAAGCGTGAAGCAAATTCAGTAATAGCACTATCATTAGCTTCAATAGCTGTAAATGCTGAGAACTTTCCGCTAATCTGTTGTGAAATAATTCTCTCACATTTAAAGTTGTTGATTAAAGCAGCTTCAAGTGGGGTAAAGTCGTCACCTATAAAACGAATTATGTTTTTAAGAAGAAGCGAAACATATTCAGTAATAGTCTTTGTACAGTTTGCATTACCGAAATGATAGAATTCAGATACAATAGAAATCATTGCATCACTTGTTGCATTGAAATTATCTTCACTTTTAATTTTGTATTTAAGCTTATAATCACTAATGGCGTTGCTGAACTGTGCATTTGTAAGATACCCCTTGTCAACAAGTGCCTGTCCTAAAAGAAGAAATCCTGTTTTCTGAGAAGCAAGTAGCTTATTAACCTGTTCAGATGTCATATATCCACGTTCTATAGCCAGATCACCGAATCTTTTATCCACTCTTTGCTGTTCATCGTGGATAATTTCAACTTGACTTGCATTCATATAACCTGCGTTGATTGCAAGAACACCAAGCTTCAAGCGGGTTTCCGACTTAATTTCCATGGCTTCAGCAAGCTGTTTTGAAGTAACAAGCTTGTTATTTAAGAGGTAATTTCCAAAAAATTGTGAGTACAATTTTAACCCTCCTTCACGATGTTCTGAAGTATCTTCTGAACAAGATTATTATCAATTGGCTTCTGAAGGAATTCATATGCACCAGCAGTTATCGCATCCTTTAGGTATTTTTGTGTACCAACAGATGAAGCCATTACAACCTTGGCATTGTTGTCAAATGCAAGAATTTCTTTTACTGCTTCAATGCCGGTTTTCTTTGGCATTATAATGTCCATAAATACAACATCAGGCTTGTTTTCTTTGTAAAGATCAATAGCCTCTTGTCCATCGTTTGCTTCCAGAACCTCGGCCGCTCCGAGAGAAAGTATGTAATCTTTTAGTTTTTTTCGTGCAAAAACGGAATCATCAGAAATAAGAACTTTCATCTGATCTATTGTCATAAAATTACCTCCCGATACATTATATATTATCAATCGTGACATAATAATACCACAAAATTCATAGTAAATCAATACC
>JAEWZG010000007.1 GCA_023395435.1 Bacillota bacterium | reverse complement strand
AAAGACAGCATCCAATAAAAATACTATCTTATGCTACACGAAATTTCTGGCTTTTATCTATTCCCCTTATCCGTGGTCTGATTTTTTTACGATTTGATTTTGAAGCCTGGGTTGCTGGTGCGTGGTTCGATATACTAATTGTATTTTGTATGTTGCTTTTTGCTATTATAAGATGGGGAACAAAATTTTATAAATACACAAATGAGGCATTTTATGTAAGAACCGGTTTTGCAAGCAAGGTCGAGAAAGAGGTTTTATACAGAAGCTTTTCTTCTGTCGAAGTTGAAAGGAAGTTTTGGCTAAGACCATTTAATGCGGCAATATTAAGAATTGATACTAATTCAGGCTCAAGTAAGAAAGCTGATCTTGCTCTCACATTAAGACTTAAAGACCTTAGCGTATTTATTGAAGTTTATAGCTATACTCAACAATCCCACAAGCTTAAGCTATGCTATTATCCAAAGAAAACGCATCTTCTTTTCTTTTCACTGATTTTTTCTAATACACTTTCAGGAGTTATTCTTCTTTCAACACTTATATTTCAAGGCGGTAAAATTGTCGGAAATGAGCTTGAACAGCAATTTGTCGATACATTTAATTCATATACAAGAAAGCTTGCACAGAATATATCACCAACAGCTCTATCTACTTCGCTTGTAATTCTCGGTGGCTGGCTTATTTCCTTCTGTATAAATCTTCTCCGTCACTGGAATTTCAGTTGTGAAAGAAAAGGAAGCAAAATTGTAGTGAGAAGCGGCTTTCTTACAAAGCGTATAAGCTATCTTAGTTCAAAGAAAATTAACTATGCTGATTTAAGACAAAGTCTTATGTCAATAATTTTTCGCGTTTCATCTGTTCACGTCCATTGTACAGGATATGGAAAAGCAAAGCACGCTATTGCTGTTTTAGTGCCTTTTACAAATCATCCGGAAGTTTTCACGACTTTAAAGATGCTTTTACCAGACTATCCAACAATAAAAACAACAGTAAAACCGACATCACTACAGTTCAGAAGATTTATATTTTTTCCTGTTATTTTTATCCTCGTTGTTCCAATACTCGGATTGACAATGCTAAATCTCTTACCAACATGGGATGATATGATAATTTTTGTGTGTATTATAGCAATTATTCCTTTTGCATGGCTACTTGTAGTAAAATTCGTTTCAACTTATACAACTGGTATAGGATATGCAGATGGTTTTATTGCACTTAAATACTGTCACTTTTTTCAATTCCATACTGTTATTGTTCCTGTTGACAAAATAACCATGGTTGAGATTCGTCAGAGTTTAGCTCAAAAGCCTACAGATAACTGCACACTTGTTATTTACACAAATGCAGAAAAAACAAAATCCCATATGATTAGATTCCTGACATATACTGATACCATAAATTTTTTGCAACAGAATAGCATAAATTTTCTAAAGTAACACTGCATAATAAACAACAAAATAGCGTATTTTTCAACTCTTGTAAGTAATAATATACGTAGATAAAAAAATCCATAAAAAAGTATTGACATTTATCACTCTTTAACGTATAATAATTAAGTCGCTGGTTGAAGCGACGTTAATAAGTGGCGGTATAGCTCAGCTGGCTAGAGCATTCGGTTCATACCCGGAGGGTCGTAGGTTCAAATCCCACTGCCGCTACCAATTAAGGCCCGTTGGTCAAGAGGTTAAGACACCGCCCTTTCACGGCGGAATCATGGGTTCAATTCCCGTACGGGTCACCAAATTGGAAGCTCGCAAATCCTAAATAAAGAGGATTTGCGGGTTTTTTGTTTTTGTGATGCATTTAGATTTGCATAAACTGCCAAGTTTTGCATTTTTTCTTCTTTATATTATTAACATTGTATTGTTACTTAATAAAATATTCAAAAAAATATTTCCAATTTATTAAAAAAATTTAGTTTTTCTATTGACGAATGTATTTTTATTCGCTATAATTAGATTAATAAAATTATTATATAACAATTGTGCATAGAATGTTATTCCTCACATTCTTTTGCCTTAATAAAGCTCAATCCCGATACTTTTTAGTATCGGGATCTTTCTTTATGTATTAATATCAAATATATGAACTCTTTTTGTTAAAAATCTTATTATGGAGCCAACCAGGAACGCCGCTATTATTGTTCCCTCCCTTACGCCAAGTAGCCTATGCTTGACAATCAGAGAAATAATTATTGATATTCCGACAAGAGAGCTATCAAAGAGTATCTTTATCTTACCAAACTCTTTAATTAACTTGCTTGAAATTACTTTTACGAGTCCGTCACCTGGTAGCATAACTGCTTTTGCTTTAACCTGAATATACACTCCAAATGCCACAAAAAAACAACCAGCAAGACATAAACATAGCATCATTAGATAATTAAAATTTCCAATTCCCACAAGAAGCTTCATCCATATGTCAATTAGTACGGAAAAAACAAAAATCGCCGGAATCTGTATAAGTTGATACACTTTATACTCCCGTTTTAGAATCAAAATCTGAAGAAGCAAAAATGTCATATTTGCAATAAACGTGTATGTTCCAAGTGATAATTGCGAAATGCAACTCAGCGTATATGGGATGCTTGATATTGGCGTAGTGCCGAGACCGGCCTTCGCAGATAGCGCAACACCAAAAGCTACGAATGTCAATCCGCAAAAAGCCTGTATTGCTCTTCTTATATTTTTACTTGTAACGGTAACACTCATAATACTTCCTTATCTATATACACAATTTTGTTTATTTGTAGTTTTATCTTCACCTTTTGTAAATAAATTTATTTATATTTGCCAAAAATTATAGTTTGACAATATTCGATTATTCGTCCATAATTATATTATAGCATAACTTAATTTAATAATAAAGGAAGATGATTGAAATGAAAGATTATACTTTTGACGAAATTGTTGATATTGCTGCAACGCATACCTCTGCAATGTCCGGAACCGAACTTATATCAAAGTGTCAACATTTTATTATTCGCTATGATGAAGTAAGGACAAGAAAACATATCGCAAAAATTATACATACGCTTCTGCACGATCAGAATTTCTACAAAAATAACCCTCACACAAAATGGACTGAGCTTGAAATTTTCAATCATCTTAACAAATATGATATATAGTAGAAACCCCCTGTTCTATGAACAGGGGGAAATTTTTTATATCTGTGTGCTGTAGTTTGGTGCTTCCTTTGTAATATAGATATCGTGCGGATGACTTTCCTTCAGCCCTGCACCAGTAATCTTAACAAACTTTCCATTTGACTGGAGTTCAGCAATTGTTTCACAACCGCAGTAACCCATTCCTGAGCGAATACCGCCAACAAGTTGATAGATTGTATCTGAAAGCATTCCCTTGTAAGGAACGCGTCCTTCAACGCCTTCTGGCACAAGTTTTTTCGAATCTTCCTGGAAGTATCTGTCCTTGCTTCCGCAAGCCATAGCGCCGAGACTTCCCATTCCACGATAAACCTTAAAGCTTCTACCCTGATAGATTTCTGTTCCACCAGGAGCTTCCTCACAACCGGCGAGAAGTGAGCCGAGCATTACAACATTTGCGCCGGCAGCAAGTGCCTTTACAATATCGCCAGAATACTTGATGCCACCATCAGCAATTACTGGAATGTTGTGCTTTGAAGCAACGCAAGCAACATCATATACTGCTGTAATCTGTGGTACTCCGATACCGGCAACAACACGAGTTGTACAAATAGAGCCTGGTCCGATACCAACCTTCAGAGCGTCAGCTCCTGCTTTTATCAAATCTTCAGCAGCTTCTGCTGTTGCTATATTACCAGCGATAACAGGAATATGTGGGAAGGCTTCTTTTACTTTTCTTACGCAATTAATGATGTTTGCACTATGTCCGTGTGCACTGTCAAGAACAAGCACATCAACCTGTGCTTCAACAAGTGCGCCAGCTCTTTCTAGAACATCAGCAGTAACACCAATAGCTGCTCCGCAAAGAAGACGTCCATTGTTATCTCTTGCAGAATTAGGGTATTGTACAGCTTTTTCGATATCCTTGATTGTGATAAGCCCTTTTAGGTTTCCGTTCTCGTCAACCAAAGGAAGTTTTTCTATCTTGTGCTTCATGAGGATCTTCTGTGCCTGCTCAAGTGTTGTGCCAACTTCTGCAGTAACAAGATTTTCTTTTGTCATTACTTCAGATATTTTTATATTAAAGTCAGTTAAAAATCTTAAATCACGGTTTGTAAGAATTCCTACAAGCTTTCTTTTTTTATCAA
>JAEWZG010000019.1 GCA_023395435.1 Bacillota bacterium | reverse complement strand
TGTGACACCCCTTGTATATAAGGTAACAGCCAGTTATAACCGTAAACTGGTATGCCCATAAGAATCTTATTTGAGGGTATTTCAGTAACGGCGTATTCAATAACTTTTCTTACTTGATTTAATGGTGATACTGCCATTGGAGGGCCAAAAGTATATCCCCATTCATAAGTCATAAGTAAAACTGTATCTGCTATCTCACCAATTTTTGGGTAGTCATGAGCTTCATATAATAATCCTCTTTGTGTTGATGAGGTTTTTGGTGCAAGGTCGACATTTACTGAAAAGCCTTCATTTTTCATTTGCTCAGTAATATTTGTCAGAAAATCTAGATAAGCCTGTGCATCCTGCGGATTAATATACTCAAAATCAATATCAATACCAAGATAACCTTTATATTTCATCGTGTTTATTATTTTTTTAATTAATGCATTTTGTGCATTAATATTATTGAAAAGGTATTTTGCACGTATTCCACTAAAATTACCCTCTTCAGTCAGTGAAGATAGAAGCATTATTGGTGCGACATTAAACTGATAGGCCATTCTGATTAGAGGCTCATCATCAATATTAATTAAATCACCGTTTTCTGTAAAGCCATATCCGAATATAGTAAGTTTTGTGAGATATGGGAGAGTTCTCATCAGAACGCGCCAATTAATGAATGGATATGCGTAACCATTTGTAACAATAGAACCTTCTTTGTTATTTTTGAAATTAATAGTTATTGTCTGCCCAATATTTAGAACAGGGTTAAGTATAAGTTCTGGGTTATTTCGAATTAATGAATTAACAGTTGTATTGTATTTTTCTGCTATAGTTAAAAGATTATCTCCAGCTTTTATTGTATATATTTGATCGGGAAAAAGTATAAGTAAAGCCTGACCTACTGCAATTCTGTTTGGGTATGCTAATCCATTATCCGCAATTATTCTTTTTGGGGAAACGCCGAATTTCTTAGATATTTCCCAGATTGTATCTCCTTGTTGCACAATGTATATTTCCAAATCAATCACACTTTCTATTTTTATAATATATATTATTCATAATTATGTAAGTTTGATATATATTTATCTATTGAATTTTTTCCTTTTTTGGTATAAAATATATATAGTAGCAAAAAAAGGAGAGATTATATTGAAAAGGAAAGCACTGATTATTTCACTGCTAGTTTTTATACTCATATTTATTGGATTAATTGTGTTGACGCTGATTAATATGGGAGCATTTCAAAAACCAGTGAAAAAAGTAGCGATTAACACATATTTAAACGCAAAAGATAATAGCAATATTAATGATTCATCCGATACTGACAGCGTTATAAACAACTCTGATAGCTCTTCATTATCTGATGGAACAGTATCTGTAAATTATAAAACAAGTAATAGCTGGAGTGATAATACAAAAAATAATGTACAGTTTGATGCAAAAATTTCAAATAAAACTGAAAATCAGGTATCAGACTGGAAGGTTGAACTAACTTTACCTGAAGGAACAGATATCATACAAGCATGGAATGTTTCTTATATAAAAGAAGGGAATAAATTCACTTTCTCTCCAGCTACACACAATCAAAAAGTAACAGCTGGTTCTGATGTTACTTTTGGTTTTATTGCTTCAGGAATAAAAGATATTAAAATTTCCAATTCACGTATTATTACAAAATAATATAGTATAAAAATTGAGGTAAGCTTTTGTTTGCCATTAAAAAAGAGCCTGATTCAATCAGGCTCTTTTATTTATTTGATTAATATTGAAGATTGTGCATCACTTTTATATATTATAGTTCCATAGTTCTTTTCTGAAAGGCTTTCAAGGAGAATAGTGTGTTTTCTTCTGCCATCAATAATTGATACGCAGTTTACACCATTTGAAACTGCCTGAACGCAATTCAGCAACTTTGGAATCATTCCTCCACCAACGAACCCACTATCAATAAGATCTTTTGCGCGCTTAATATCAAGTGAGTGAATAACAGTCTGTGGGTTGTTCTGATCAAGTAAAATTCCATCAATATCTGTAAGGAATATTAATTTGTCTGCCTTGAGTGCGGTAGCAATATTGCAAGCTAAGTCATCTGCGTTGATGTTTAGAGTTTCATATTCTGCATTTGAAGCAATAGGGGAAATTACAGGAATATATCCAGCAGATGTAAGCGTATTAATAATTGTTATGTCGACAGAAACAACTTCGCCGACCATTCCAATATCAGCACCATCAACATGCTTTTTGATTGCTGTAATAAGATTTCCGTCTTTTCCTGAAATTGAAACACCGTTAAGGCTGAATTTTTTTAGTGAGTTAACAAGATCTGAACCTATATTTCCTTTCAAAACCATTTCAGCAACTTGTGCAACCTCAGGAGTCGTCTTTCTGTATCCGTCAATAAATTCAGTTTCTATGTTAAGCTTATTTAGCATTGCGGTTATAGCTTTTCCACCACCGTGCACAAGAACAACGTTAATATTACTAATTGACAATACGCCAATATCTTCAAGAATGGTCTGTATTAATTCAGGGTTTTCAAGAGCACTTCCGCCGTACTTAATAACTATAGTTTGACCTGATTTCTTTTTAAGAGCAGGGAGAATATCAAAAATATTTTCAACAGCCTCTTCTTTATCAATTTTATTAATAATATTGAAATCTCTTAGATGTATATCTGTATAGAATTTTTCATCTGCATTCTTAACAATTGAATGTTTTTGTAGAGAAGGGAAGATATCGTGTATATTTTTAATGATTTCGCTCTTATCAAGTTTATGGATAATATCATATTCTCTTAAATATTTTTTAGCATAGAAAACATCAGTTTCACAAGGTTCATAAACCGAACCTCTTTTTAATCTTGTTTCATTACCTTTACCTGTTATAAGTATTACACTGTCGCAATCACAATCAAGTATGGCTTTTTTTATAGCGTCACCTCTGTCCTCAACAATATTATATGGACAGTTCTGAGCCTTTACAAAACTAGCAATATCGTTACAGATATTTATTAATGGTTCTTCACCAAAATCTTCTTCTGTAATAACAACTCTATCCGAATATTTACCTGCGAGTGTTCCAAGGTCGCGACGTCTATTGATGGCTTTTTTACCAGGACATCCGAAAACAGTAATTATTTTCTTGCCCTTATATTCTTCCATAACAGATTTATAGAGATTTTCAAAGCTTAATGAGTTATGAGCATAGTCAACAATAGCAACAATACTCTTGTCAGCATTGGAGTAAGCCTCCATTCTTCCAGATGCACGAGCTTTCATCAAGCCTTTGTACATATAACTTTCCGGTATATTAAGAGAAATACAAATTGAAATTGCACATAAAGCATTATAAACATTAAAAAGACCAGGCATAGTTATTCTGAAATCTTTTATAAAGCTTTTTGACTTTACTGAGAAAGTTATATCATTTCCATCTTTTTTAACGTTATATCCATAAACGTCAGCATTTTTATCCTTCTGGCTAAAGGTAATAATGCTATTGCAATTCTTTGCATAGCCTAAAGCTCTTTGACTTGTGTCATCATCGAGGTTGATGCAAGCAATTTCAGATTGTGAAAATAGTTTCATTTTTGATGTAAAATAATCTTCAATGTCACTATGCTCAATGCTACTTATATGATCTTCACCGAAATTAAGATAAGCACCAATTTTATATTTAACACCAAGAACTCTGTCATATTTAAGTGCCTGTGAGGAAACTTCCATAGTGAAATATTTAATACCGGTGTTAACAGCATTATCAAAATGCTTGTGAAGATCAAGAGCTTCTGGAGTTGTCAGCAGAGATTCCTTATTTATTACTCCGTCATAGGTATCAATTGAAGATACTATTGCTGTTTTTGGTTCAGCAAGGTCATTCATATATTCATCAAGAATATATTTAACGTAATATGCTGTTGTGCTTTTCCCTTTTGTTCCTGTTATACCAACGAGATTGAGCTTGTTATAAGCTTTATCATAAAACATATCAGCAACAAAAGCCATTGCTTTTCTGACATCATTTACAATAATATAATCTGTGTTATAATTATATTTCTTTTCAGAAATATAACATTTAGCACCATTGTTCTGTGCCATTTCAAGATATTTTTCAGAAAAAGCAGCACCCTTACAGAAGAAGAGGCTGTTTTCTTTTATATCACGGGAATTATATGAAATATAAGAAATATCAATACCGCTTATTTTTTTATCTACAACAAGATTGTGACTGTTCAATAATTCTAAAATACTATTTAAGCTTAACTTCTTCATATATACCCCCGCTTAAAACAATACACTTCTTTGTTAATACATCAAGTGCATCAACATAAATAGACGGCAAATTATGCTCACTTTTGAATACGGATAATTCTGTGCAGGATAATACAATCACTTCAGCACCCATACTAAGAAGTTCCTCAGAAATCTCAAGAAATTCTTCATAATTTCCGTGAAGTGAACGCTTAATTTGATTATAGATTATATCTGTTACTTTTTCCTGCATGTCTGGAGAAGGATAAACAGCCTCTATTCCAAGTTTTTTGCATTCTTTTCCGTAAATATCACTTAGCACAGTACCTTCCGTTGCCATAATACCAATTTTTTTAATCTTTTTTACTTTTGAATATATCTCGTTTACAGCTTCATGAACCATATTTATAATAGGAATGTCAATATTATCTTGCAGTCTGTCTGCAAAATAATGTGAAGTATTGCAGGAAATTGCAATATGTTGTGCCCCCATATTCTGAAGCATTCTGCAATCCTCAAGTAGAACGTCAAACAATTCGTCTTCTCTACCAGAAAGGATATATTCAGTTCTATCAGGAATGCTTGAATGGTTATATATTATAATATCAAGGTGATCATTATCGCAGTTTACTTTAGTATGGTCAAGAATATTTTTAAAAAATACTTGTGTAGCATATGAACCCATACCGCCGAGAATGCCAAGCTTTTTTTTCATCGTCCGTTACCATATTCCTTATACTTTTTATAATAAGAAAAATAAGCTTTTATAAGTCTTAAGTTTCTTATAAGTTTTTTATCCTTGTTGAAGAAAAGGGGATTGATACACTTCTTTTCTTTAATAAGCTTCTGCATTTCGTCTTTATATTCGGGAATATACTTAAAAGCAACTTTCTTTGGAACAACCATCCAAAGAATTTTGTTTGTGACAAATTCTGTTTCTTTATCTTTTTTCTCTATATATTCTTCAACAAGGCATTTTGCAATGTTACATCCACCGGCAGTAACATAGAAGTTACTTCTGCCCTGCCGTACATTAATTTCAAATGCTTTGAAATTATTATCTCTTTCATCATACTTGATGTCAAAGTTTGAAAAACCGACAAAACCGATTTCTTCAAGGAATTTCTTATACTTATCCATAAGTTCTGTGTTAGGTTCAGTAATAATAACAGCGTGATTACCAATGCCTTTTGGTGTATGCTCCTCAAGAAGAACGTGACCAAGTGCCATCATTTTAACTCTCCCGTTTGAGTCAGAGTAGTTTGTAAGAACTCTCATTGCTGTATCATTACCAGGAATAAATTCCTGAATAATCATATGATCTGTATAACCTGATTTATAAACTTTATCAAGTGTAGAATTAAGTTCTTCTCTTGAATTAAGTTTAAAAACTTTTTTCTTTCCTTCAAAAGGGTAGTCCCAATACATAACGCTGTTTGATGGCTTTAAAATAAATGGAGCCTCAAAATCAATATTAAAGTCAAGACCGATATCTTTATTATGAATAAATGTCTTTGGCCTTTCGATGCCATATTTATCGCAAAGCTCATAGAAATCTTCTTTTCTAATAAGCTTTCTTATATCATCAAGACTTGGGCAGTGTGTAATAATATTGCTTTCATACTTATCCTTGTTTTCTGCTATAATTTCAATATAGTTATCACCGCAGCCAAGAACAAAAACTTTTTTACCTGAATGCTCTTTAGCAAAGCAGTTGATAGTCGGCAAAAATGCTTCGGTCTTATCAACATTCGGAACAAACTTGTAATTTACAATTTTACTACCAACATTTATTCCACCGACTGAGAGCCCGAAAGCATTGCTTACAATACCATACTCTTCATAAAATGCTCTTGCAACGCTATATACATTTATATCATTGCCAAGAATAACAACTTCAAACTTCTCCATTTGTCTTCTCCTTATTTAATCCTAATGAAATATTCCTTATACCATATCAGGAAGGAATAAATAGTGTAAATACGTCTACCATAGTTGCCTTGATTATTATAATGTTTTTCAAGCATATTAAGAAGTATTTCTCTATTAAAGAATTCTGAAACAAAATCTTCATTAAATAAATTTTTTACGATATTGTAATATTTTTCTTCCTTAATCCACGCAACAAAAGGAACAAGAAATCCTAACTTTGGACGTTTTGCCCATTCTTCAGGAATTTTCTTAAAAGCACATTTTCTAAAAGAATATTTAGTTGTTTCCCCATTAATGAGTTGTTTGCTGTTTAAAGTTCTTGCAACATTAAACAGTACTTTATCAAGGTAAGGGACTCTTAGTTCAAGTGAATGTGCCATTGTCATCTTGTCAGCCTTAAGAAGAATATCATTCGGGAGCCATAAATTCATATCAAGATACATTTTCTTTATAATAGTATCTTTGTCCTTAACCATATCAAAGAAAGGCTTTGTTATATCCTGATATCGCATATTGCTTTTGTATTTATCTGTCAGAATGGTGTTTGCTTCCTCATTGCCCATAATGAAAGCCTGTCCGATATAGCTGTCTTCAATATTTTTTGCATTTCTGATAAAGAAGTTTATGCCATGCATCTTTGGAAGTTTATTGGCAACCTTAAAAGCAGTATTTCTCAATCCCTGTGGAAGCTTTTTATATGCAGCAGCAACAGGACTTTCTGTGTATGTTATATAACCGCCAAACAATTCGTCAGCACCCTCACCTGACAATACAACCTTAACATCCTTTGAAGCAAGCTGTGCAAGATAATATAGTGGCACTGCTGAAAGATTTGCATGTGGCTCATCAGAATGATATTGAACCTCTGGCAGAATATTAAAGAACTCATCACCAGAAATTAATTTGCTTGTATTATTTATCTCAAGTATATTTGATAAATCTTTTGCATAGGTGGTTTCATCAAAGCCGTCTTTTGCAAAGCCAACTGTGTAGGTTTTATCAGGTTTTGCAACAGAAACAATATATGAAGAGTCAACACCTGATGAAAGGAATCCACCGACCTCAACATCACTTATCTGATGGTATTTGACACTGCTTTCAATGGTTTCACTAATTACTTTTTCGCATTCACTCTGTTCCATATCCTTGCTCAGATATTCAGGCGTAAAATATTGATTGATTTCAAGCGTATTGTTTTTGTATTTAAAATAATGACCTTGTTTCAATTTAAAAACATTCTTAAAAAAGGTTTCTTCAAGCACAGAATACTGGAAAATAAGATACATTTTAAGTGCATCTTTGTTGAGCTCTTTCTTGAATTTTGGATGTTGCAAGAAGCTTTTGATTTCAGAACCAAAAATAAAAGCACCATCCATTATTGTATAGTAAAAAGGTTTAATTCCAAAATAATCTCTTGCACCGAATAATTCGTTTGTTTTCTTATTATAAATAACAAAAGCAAACATTCCACGGAGCATTGGGACAATATTTTCACCATATTCTTCAAACCCATGAAGAATAACTTCTGTATCTGCGTTTGTCTTAAAAGTATGACCTTTTTCAATGAGTTTGACACGAAGTTCTTTATAGTTATAAATTTCACCGTTAAATGTAATTACAAGTGTATCATCTTCATTTGTTATTGGCTGACTACCGCCATCAAGGTCAATTATACTAAGCCTTCTGAAACCCAAGGCAATATTGCTCTCAACAAAAAAACCTGCACTGTCAGGACCTCTGTGGATTATTTCATTACTCATATTAGTAATAATATCTTTTTTATCGTAAAAATCGTTATCTAAAAAACCAACAAAACCGCACATATAATAACTCCTAACTAAATATTACAACTTTTAATTATACGCTTTAACACACCAAAAGTCAACGAAAATACAAGCATATGTATACTAATTAAATGTGAATGCATTTAAATCTAAAGCGTTTGACTTTTACTATGTTATAGTTTATATTAGTAGTTGACATTTACATTTTAAGGAAGTGGCATATTGAAAAAGCTTATACCTATAGTCATAATTATATTAGTTGCATTTGCAGGGCTATATTTTCTTTTGAAATATAGTAATAATAATGAAATCAACAGCATTGAATTTGATAGTAGCTCGCAAAAAGATGAAAAGCAAATTGTGAAATTCTCATATATAAATAAAAAAGGTACAACTATTGCCCAAAGGATTAATGTACCGGAAGGATATAAAAGAACCACTGGGGATGAATATGCCGAATTTTTGAGAAATCAGGAACTACTTCCTGATGGAAGCCCAGTTTTACTGTATAATAATTCAAAAAAATTAAAGCAGAATATCCATATAGCCGTTTTATCAATAGATGTTGGGAAGAAAAATCTTCAGCAATGTGCTGATTCAGTATTAAGATTAAGAAGTGAATATTTATATAAATCTAAACAATATGACAAAATTAATTTTCATCTTACAAACGGGCAAGAATTCCCTTACACAAAATACAGGGATGGATATAGATTGAAAGTTGAAGGTAACAAAACAAGTTTAATCAAAACTGCACAGCCTGATGATAGCTATGAAGCATTCAGGCAGTATCTTGATGTTCTTTTTACATATGCGGGAACATTATCACTTTCAAATGAATGTAAAAATATTGATAAAAGTGATATGAGGATAGGAGATATTTTTATAAAAGGTGGAACCCCTGGTCATTGTGTAATTATAGTTGATATGTGCGATAATGACAAGGGCGAGAAAATGTTTTTACTTGCACAGGGTTATATGCCAGCTCAGCAAATTCATATTCTTAAGAACCCAGAATCAAATTCTCCTTGGTATTCAATAAATGATTTAAAGTATCCTTTCAAGACACCTGAATTTACATTTGAGGAAAAAAGTCTTAAAAGAATGCCTTAAAACTGTAAATTAATTGTTGCTGTAACATATAATGTATTGAACAAAGGCGTTCTTATTGGTATAAGAGCGCCTTAAATCTATTTAAAGGTGGAATATTTTATGTGCGGAATAGCAGGAGCAATAAATTTTAATCATTGTGGGTATGGCGACAGAATTTTTTCTAATATGCAGGCTTCTTTGAAAAAGAGAGGACCTGATCAGGATGGAATATATAAAACAAACAATGCAACGCTTGTACATACACGACTTAGTGTTATAGATATTGAAAACGGAATTCAACCAATGAGTTTTATTTCTGATGACAATAAATATACAATAGTATATAATGGGGAATTGTACAACACAGAAGATATAAGAAAAGAACTCCTTATTAAAAACTATAAATTCAAGGGACACTCAGATACTGAAGTTCTTCTTCATTCATACGTTGAATGGGGTGAAAAATGTGTAGAAAAGCTCAATGGAATATTTGCATTTGTTATATGGGAAGAAAAAGAACAAAAGTTATTTTTTGCGCGTGACAGAATTGGTGTAAAACCTTTATTCTATTCATTGATAGAAAATGAATTTGTCTTTGGTTCTGAAATAAAGGCATTGCTTTGTCATCCTTTGATACGACCAGAAATAAATATGAATTCAATTTGTGACCTTATTTTGTTAGGTCCAGGCAGAACGCCAGGGTATGGCGTGTTTAACAATATCAATGAAATTGAGCCAGCAGAATGTGGTTTTTTCTCTAAAGAGGGATTGAAAAAGTATAAATACTGGGAACTAAAGGATAAAGAGTTTAATGATACATTTGAAGAAACTGTTGAAAAAACAAGAGAGCTTGTTAGCGATTCAATAACAAGACAGCTTGTTTCTGATGTTCCTGTATGTACTTTTTTATCTGGTGGACTTGATTCAAGTATAATTTCTTCTATAGCAAGCAGTTATTTTAAAGAAAGAGGAGATACTCTTTACACATTTTCTGTTGATTATGTTGATAATGATAAATATTTTAAATCAAGCAAATTTCAGCCAAATGCAGATGATGAATATATTAATATAATGACAGAATATCTTGGCTCAAAGCATGAAAAATTTATAATTGATACTCCACAGCTGGTTGATGCGTTATTTACAGCAGTTGATGCAAGAGATTTGCCTGGTATGGCAGATGTTGATTCGTCTTTGGTCTTATTTTGCAAAAAAGTCAAGGAGCATTCAACAGTAGCCTTATCGGGTGAGTGTGCTGATGAGATTTTTGGCGGATATCCTTGGTATCAAGATGAAACCATTAGAAATGAACAAAGTTTCCCTTGGTCAAAATCTATTGAGTACAGAACATCATTCCTTAATGACTGGATACTGGAAAAGATTAATCCTGAAGAATATGTTTATGAGCGTTATAACAAAACAGTATCAGAAACTGATAAGATATTATCTTTATCTCCACTTGAATCACGAATGAAAGAAATGATGAAATTAAATCTAAGTTGGTTTATGCAGACTTTACTTGATAGTAAATATATAAAAGTAAAATAATTTTTCGGTGTTTTTAAGTGTAATTATAAAAGCAACTACTAATAAATTAATAATAAAACATGTTTTAATACTTAAATCTCATTCACAAGCTATAAAATAATTATCGAACCGAACAATATTGCGTTTTTTAGTGATTGTAAACTGTGCAAATGACGTAAAATAAGGGTTTGGCTGTATTTTGCCGAATAGGTTATCGAAGCAAATAAATACAATTATTAAACATAATATTGACATTTTATGTCTATTGATGTAATATAAAAATGTTGTTAATATTTATATTATAATTAACAAATTTAATAATCATTGGAGGACATTTTTATGAAAACAGTATATTTTAGGAAATCAACTCGAAAAATTTTTAAAATTTTATTTATCTTTTTAGTGTTGATTACCTGGTTAATTTTTTCAAGTTCCCCTTTTTACGCAGGATTAAGTAATTTTAATGTTATATCTACATACGCAAGTGACGAAACAAGTGATTTCGTTATAACTGATGGAGTGCTAACTAAGTACACAGGTACAGATAGCAATGTAATTATTCCTGATACTGTAACAATCATCGGTGCTAATGCTTTTAGTAGTTGTCATGGAATAACAAGTATTACAATTCCAAATAGTGTAACTAGTATTGGAAACAATGCGTTTTATAATTGCTCGTTTACAAGTATTAATATTCCAAATAGCGTAATAAGCATTGGCGATTATGCATTTCAAGGTTGTAATTTTCTTGCAAGTATTACTCTTTCGGAAGGATTAACAAGTATTGGAAGCCATGCTTTTTATCTTTGTCCTAAACTAAAAAGCATTACATTCCCAAGTTCACTAACAAATATAGGTGAGCAAGCATTTCAAGGTTGTACAACTCTATCAAGTGTAACATTTCAAAATAGTGCAACAAGTATTGGAGAATGTGCTTTTTTTAAGTGTACCGCCCTTATTAATGTTGAACTTTCAAATAGCGTAACAAGTATTGGAAGATTTGCATTTCAAGGTTGTACAGGATTAACAAGTTTTACAATTCCTGATAGTGTAACAAATATTGGTGCAGGTGCATTTAAGGACTGTACAAAACTTACAAATATTACATTGCCAAATGGAATTACTAGAATTGAAAATAGCCTTTTTGATGGTTGTAAAGGATTTACTAGCTTTACAATTCCAGATAGCGTTACAAGCATTGGTGGATCTGCATTTCGTAATTGTACAGGACTTTCAAGTATTTCATTACCAAATACAATTACTATAATTGATAATGGTGTTTTTGAAGGATGTACAGGACTAACAAGTTTTATAATATCAGAAAGTGTGACAAGTATTGGTGTGTCATCATTTCGATATTGCACAGGACTAACAAGTATTACTATTCCAAAAAGTGTGACTAGTATCGGAGATCAAGCATTCAGTGGTTGCACAGGACTAACGAGTATTATTATAGTAAATAACATGGCAACTATTGGCACTGATGCATTTTATGGTTGTAATGCCAAACCTGTAGTAGGTGAAAATGGTTTCGATATAAGAAATGGAGTACTTGTTAAATACACAGGTACAGACACCAATGTAGTAATTCCAGATACAGTAACAAGTATAGGAAATAATGCATTTATCAATTGTTCAAGTATTACAAGTGTTACAATTCCAAGCAGTGTGACAACAATTGGAACTCAAGCATTTTGTAATTGTACAGGATTAACAAGCATTACTATTCCAAGTAGTGTAATAAATATTGCATCACTTGCTTTTCGTAATTGTTCAGTACTTAAGAATGTAACTATATCAAACAGCGCAACAATTATTGGTACTGATGCATTTCAAAGTTGTTCATCCATAAAATTCGTTGAAATTCCTTGTAATTATAAATTGAATAAAAACACATTTTTATATAGTGTTGACCTTACTATTACATATAATTTTAATCAGAATGATAATTCTGAAATTCAATCACAATCTTTAGATGGTATTGCTAATATTAAAAATATTGTTATTAATGAAGGAATTACAAGAATAGGTGATTATGCTTTCCGAAACTGCACAGGATTAAAAAGTATTATAATTCCAAATAGTGTGATAAGCATTGGAAAAAACACATTTTATGGTTGCACAGGATTAACAAGTATTAATATTCCAAATGGAGTGACAAGTATTGAAGCGTATACATTCTGGGGTTGCACAGGACTAACAAATATTACTATTCCAAATAGTGTGACAAGTATCGGAGATTATGCATTCAGTGAATGTGCCGGATTGACGAGTATTAACATTCCAAGTTATGTTACAAGCATTGGTATGGCTTCGTTTTATAATTGCATAAGGCTAAGGAATGTCACAATTCCAGATAGTGTGACAAGTTTAGGCAGATACGCTTTTAATAACTGCAAAAGCATAATAAATATTAATATTCCAAGTAATCTAACTATTATTGATAACTATACGTTTAATGGATGCACAGGACTTAAGAATATTACTATTCCAAGTAATATAAATAATGTAACATATTATGCATTTGGTGGATGTACAGGACTCACGCGTATTATTGTCTATAGTAATTCTACAGTAATTGATGCTAATGCTTTTAATGGTTGCAAAACTACACCAATAATAGCGGTAGATGGTTTTGTAATAGAAAATGGTGTACTAATTAAATATGTTGGTACAAACAGTAATGTAGTAATTCCTAATACCGTAACAAGTATTTCGAGTGAAGCATTTATCAATTGTACAAACATTACAAGCATTACAATCCCAAGCAGTGTAACAA
>JAEWZG010000154.1 GCA_023395435.1 Bacillota bacterium | reverse complement strand
TAAACTTTGATGGAATTTTTATAATCTTACAATCTGTTTCCTTTTCTGAAACAGTCCAGCCGAGTTCGGATAAAAATGTTTTTCTCTCGTTGTTTGACTGGAGTTTGTATTTGTCTCCTACACCTTTTCCGCTTGAACCAAGTACCCAGACAGCTACAAGTATAAGTACAGCTGCTAAAATTATTACAACGGCAACAGGATTAGGTTTTCTTAATTTAACAGTTTTTACAAACATACTATCCCTCTTTCACTAAAATATATTTAAATATATGATAGAGAGGACATAATAATGACAAGCAAAACAAACTATTTATTGACAATTACTGTTTACATAGTATAATATTACAAGATAGCGTGAGCAAATGGTACAGAAATTTTGTGACACTCAGTTTGATACAATAGTATTTACTTTTATAAACATTATATTGTGGTCTGCTGTTTTTTTTAATATATAAGATTAAAGCCCAGAAGAAAAGCTAAGACAACCGACACAGAGAAAGAAGGCATCTATGAAAAACAAAAGATATATTGCAATTATTTTCTGTCTTTCTTTTATTATGATTCTTACAGCCTGTGGCGGGAACGTGAGAAATGTAAAAATAATTAATGTTAAGTCTAATATTTATACAGATGAAGATATTAAATCTGCTGAAAATGTTGTTTTACATTACTTTAAGAAAGAATTTAAAGGCTGTAAGCTCATTAAGCTTCAATATATCGGTGATGATGAAAACAAGGGTTTTCTCAAGTATAGTCCACGTGAGGTAATTATATTAATATCCGAATTTAAAACAGATTCAAAAGGAGTAGACGGATCATTCAACCCTAATGACATTTATACAGGGTGGCAATGGAATTTAGCACGAAATAATAATGGAAAATGGAAACTCGTAGATTACGGATATTGATTTACAGTGGCTTTGCGGTCTCTCCTATACCCCTTCGCATTAAACATTACTACATAAATAATCAAAAAAGACGTGCAAGCTGCACGTCTTTTATTATTTAATACTCAATTTTTGTTGCGATATATGCTTCAAGTTCATCAATCTTGACTCTCTCCTGTGCCATAGTGTCACGGTCACGAACTGTTACACAGTTATCCTCAAGGGAATCAAAGTCAAATGTAATACAGAATGGTGTACCGATTTCGTCATGACGACGATATCTCTTACCAATCTGACCAGCATCATCATATTCAATAGTAAACTTCTTTGCAAGCTTCTCATAAAGTTCAAGAGCAGGCTCCTTAAGCTTCTTTACAAGTGGTAGTACAGCAGCTTTAACTGGTGCTAATGCTGGGTGAAAATGCATTACGGTTCTTGTATCACTATCACCGACAGCTTCCTCATCATAAGCTTCTGTTAATACTGAAAGGAATAATCTTTCAACACCAAGTGATGGCTCAATAACATAAGGAATATATTTTGAGTTATCCTCTGGATCAAAGTATTCAAGACTCTTTCCACTTGTCTTCTGGTGCTGTGTGAGGTCATAGTCTGTTCTGTCAGCTACGCCCCAAAGCTCGCCCCAACCGAATGCAAATTTATATTCAAAGTCTGTTGTAGCTTTTGAATAGAAGCAAAGTTCTTCAGCATCGTGGTCACGGAGTCTAAGGTTTTCTTCTTTAAGTCCAATACCGAGAAGCCAATCTTTGCAGTATTTTCTCCAGTAAGCGAACCATTCAAGGTCTGTTCCTGGCTTGCAGAAGAATTCAAGCTCCATCTGTTCAAATTCACGTACACGGAAGATGAAATTACCTGGAGTAATTTCATTTCTGAATGACTTACCAATCTGTGCAACACCAAAAGGAACTTTCTTTCTTGATGTTCTCTGAATATTAGAAAAGTTAACGAAAATACCCTGTGCAGTTTCAGGGCGGAGGTATAATTCTGATTTTGAATCTTCTGTTACACCCTGAAATGTCTTGAACATAAGGTTGAACTGGCGGATGTCAGTGAAGTTTGACTTACCGCAGTTAGGGCATTTGATTGCCTTATCCTTTATATAATCCATCATCTGATCGTTTGACCAGCCTGCAACATTTGTTCCGTCAAAATCTTCAATTAAATTATCAGCTCTGTGACGTGTTTTACATTCCTTACAGTCCATAAGAGGATCTGAAAAGCCACCAAGGTGACCAGATGCAACCCAAGTCTGTGGGTTCATAAGAATTGCACTGTCAAGACCTACATTAAAAGGACTTTCCTGAACAAATTTCTTCCACCATGCTTTTTTGATATTGTTTTTAAGTTCAACACCCAAAGGACCGTAATCCCAAGTGTTAGCAAGCCCACCGTATATTTCACTGCCCGAATATACAAATCCTCTGTTCTTGCAAAGAGCAACTATTTTGTCCATTGTTTTTTCAGTATTTGCAAGCATTAAAAATACCACCTTAATAAAATTAAAAAAATGCGCAATTTGCGACTTTACATTACTACTATTTTAAGTTATAGAGTAAAATAAGTCAAGGAGTTTTTTAATTAAGCTTATTATTTGCACCTTATAAACTTTTTAGGCGGAAGTTTGCTTTCAAGGAATTTTGAAAACTCATATGGTGTCGTGTTTTCAAAGCCGTTTTTGTCGACAATAAAAACAACCATCTTATCAATAAACAGATAAAAATACTCATCCACTTCATATGTCTTGTATAGTAATTCATACTTACATGTATCATTGGTATTAACGAGTTCTGAAAATGAATTAACTATAAAATTATTATCGTTGAATGAAAACTGCACATTTAATCCAATTATTTCTTTGCTTTCTTTTTTATTTTTATATATTATTTTTGGTATAAACACAAAAAATAGCAAATATTCCATTGCTGCAATTATTAGGTGAAGCAACAAATAAATCAAATTCGACGGTTCACTTACTATTAATATTAACATACAAATAATTAATGATCCCATCAATAACCACCAGAAAGCGTTAGAGAATACTCTGCTCACCCAATGTTGTTTACCTTTATTTATAGAAAAATTTGCATACTTTTTTAGAGCTTTCTCCGTATAAATAGTGTTGTTTGTTATTTCCATATTATCACCCATATGTATTATAATTAATATTTGGTAAAATTACAATATATTATAAACATTTATTTTCTCAAAAAACACCTGACGATTACCGTCAGGTGCTGATTTCATTATTTAGCCGGCTGCTCTTGAAAGCCAGATGTTTGCAATTTCAAGTGCTTCATAAAGACTTGTTTTTTCAACCTGCTTTGTAATTCTATTTACAAGATCGAGTGTATTGTCTGTTGACATTCTAAAAACTCTAAGCTTGTTTGCGACTTTTAAGTCGCCAATATTTTCGGATCCCAATATCTGAATATAAATAACAAATTCGTCAGAAGCATTTCCATAATAAATTTCATTGCCTTTTCTCACGAGAGGATATCCTTTGTAGCTGAAAAGCTCTGTTGCTTTTCCTGCATTGTTGTTTTCCATTGTTAGTCCTCCTTTATATAAATAGCAAACGCTAAATAATTCTATATTTATTATAACACAAAAATTTAATAAAATCTGCTAATTTTTGAAATATTTATAATAAATTAAACGTTTATATTTTCTAGTCTTTCAATTCCAACCTTTATTCTTGAGATTGTGTCAGCTTTCCCAATAATTCGACAAAGTTCAATTCCGCCACCTGGAGTAAACTGTTTTCCTGAAACAGCAACACGCAACGGCCATAGAATCAAGCCGTTCTTAACGCCAAGCTTTTCAATCAGCGAGAACATTGATGAATGAATACCTTCAACAGTCCAATCCTCAAGTCCTTCAAGAACAGGGAGAATCTGTTTTAAAGCATCAAGTGAATTTTCCTTGTTTGTTTTCATCTTCTTATGACAGTACATTTCAAGGTCATAATCAGGGAGTGAATCCACAAAGTCAACCTGCTCTGGAATGTCTGTGAATATGTCACAACGTGGTTGAAGTACCTCCGCAAGAAGTCGTATGTCGGCATCCTCTCTCTTGCAGGTTTCACGGATATATGGTGTTGCGTCAGCCAAAAACTCATCTAATGAGAGTTTTCTGATATAAGCGCCGTTTATTGCCTTAAGCTTAACGGGATCAAAAATAGCAGGGGACTTTGAAATTCCATTTATATCAAATTCCTGTGCAAGCTCGTCTAAAGTGAAGATTTCCTGCTCGCCCTTTGGTGCCCAGCCAAGAAGTGCGATGAAGTTTACAACAGCTTCAGTGAGGTATCCTTTAGCTATTAAGTCCTCAAATGAAGCGTCACCATTTCTCTTTGATAGCTTATGTGTAGCGTCCTTCATAACAGGTGAGCAGTGTACATATACTGGAACTTCCCAGCCAAAAGCCTTATACAAAAGGTTGTACTTTGGTGCTGATGAAAGATATTCGTTTCCTCTTACAACGTGTGAAATGCCCATAAGGTGGTCGTCAACAACGTTAGCAAAATTATATGTTGGCATACCATCCGTCTTTATAAGAATCTGATCATCAAGAACAGAATTTTCGACTGTTATGTCGCCATAAACCTCATCGTGGAAGGTCGTTGTGCCATCAAGTGGCATCTTCTGACGGATAACATAAGGAATACCTGAGTCAAGCTTTTCCTGAATTTCCTCTTTAGAAAGGTTACGGCAATGTCTGTCATACATTGGTGGGATATGCGAAGCCTCCTGAATACTGTGGAGCTCTTCAAGTCTTTCTTTATCACAAAAGCAGTAATATGCGTGACCTGATTCAACAAGCTGCTGTGCATATTCCTTGAACATTCCCATTCTCTCTGACTGAACATAAGGGCCAACTGGGCCACCTATATCAGGGCCTTCATCCCAATTAAGTCCTGCTTTTTTTAGTGTATTATAAATAATATCAACTGCACCCTCAACATATCTTTCCTGATCGGTATCTTCAATACGGAGAATGAAGTCACCATCGTTTTTCTTTGCAATAAGATAAGTATAAAGTGCTGTTCGAAGGTTACCAATATGCATATAACCTGTAGGACTTGGTGCAAATCTTGTCCTTACTTTATTCATTAATAAGACCACCTTTCGTATTATCAAAGTATAAGTATTCTTTTGCCTTTTTCAGGTCAATTTCAAGATGATTCTTCAAATCGTCAATTCCATTGAATTTCTGCTCAGGACGAATAAACTTCTTTAAAAAAACAGTAACCCTCTGTCCGTAAAGATCACCTGAATAATCAATAATAAAAGTTTCAGCAAGTGGTGAGCTTTCACCACCAATGGTCGGCTTTATTCCTATATTTGTGATAGAAGAATACAGCCTTTCACCTATTTTGGTCTGCGAGGCGTAAACCCCGAAGCGTGGAACAACGTGGCTTGACCCAAACTTTTGATTAATAGTCGGGAAGTCGAGTGTCTTGCCAAGTGCATTACCATGAACCACTTCAATTCTAAAGTGAAAGTCATACCCGAGAAGGTAGTTTGCCATATCAATACTTCCTTCTTTAATAAGACGTCTAATTTCAGTTGAGCTGATTGGTTGCCTGTTATAGATAGTAAAAGGAACAATTATTGTCCTTATTCCGTAATCTGCACATAGCTTTTCAAGTTCGTGAGGGCCTGAAAAAGCGCCCTTGCCGAATTTGTAGTTATTCCCGCATAATACAACTTTTGCATTCATTTTATCTACAAGAATTTTCTTAACAAACATATCTGCCGTAAGTTCCTTTACGTCAGCAAATTGGGGTGAGTATATATATTTTACTCCAAGTTCTTCAAGCTTTTCAGCCTTAAGTTCATCGCTGATAAGAACATCAAGCTTTCCGTTTCCCTTTGAAGTAATTGTATTTGTCTTAAATGTTGCAACAGCGGGGGATAGGCCCTCATCCTTAAAGCTTACGGCACGTTTTATCAAGTCCTGATGTCCTCTATGAATTCCATCAAAAACGCCGAGTGCTACTGCTGTATTATCGGAGGCAACTGAATTACTCTCAGTTAAATCAATCATGCAACAACCCCCTTTATAACCTTTTGCTAATTTTCAAAAAAGTTTTTGTCGCAGACAAGCTCCATTGTGTCGGTGTCTGCTTTTGCAATCCCTAAAAAAATATTCTCATTGCTGTAAACCCTGAAAATATTCTTGTTACTATCATGTATAACTCTATTCAGGTCAAGTTTTACGCCATTGCGGTACATTCTTGTCTGAACATCGCTTAGATGTATTTCATCATAGCTTTCAAAGACTTTATCCACTGGGATAATTATATCTTCCAATGAATCGTTTTCCTTCATTTGTTGAACCTGTTCAAGTGTGTAGCAATCCTCAAGCTTAAAGCCACTTGATGAATTCCTCACAAGCCCGGTCATGATTCCTCCTGTTGAAAGCTTCCCTCCGATATCGTGGATAATTGTCCTGATATACGTGCCCTTTGAGCAGGAGATAAATAATCTTCCCGTTTGGCTTTCCTCATTAAAGCTTATAAGTTCTATCTTTTCAATTATGATTTTTCTCGACTTGCGTTCAACTTCCATTCCCTGCCGGGCAAGGTCATATAACCTTTTCCCATTAACAGATACAGCAGAATACATTGGCGGGAGCTGGTCAATCTCACCCCTGAAGCAATCAAGCACCTTTATAATTTCATCCTCTGAAACCTTTTTATCAAAAGTGTTGATTACTGCACCCGTTGAATCCTGTGTGTCGGTTACAACACCAAGCTTGAACTCAGCTGTATAGCTTTTTTCGTTATTAGGTATTATATCGCAGGCACGAGTAGCCTTCCCCACAAAAACAGGGAGTACGCCGGTTGCCATTGGGTCAAGTGTCCCAGCATGGCCAAGCCTTTTAATTTTCAATATTCCTCTAAGTTTTGCAATAACGTCAAAGGAAGTATAGCCTTGTGGCTTATTTATCAGTAAAATGCCATTCATTATTATGCTTTAAGAACTCCTTTTACAGCGGTAATAAGCTTGCTCTTGACTTCATCAAGTGTTCCTTTTATTTCACAACCAGCAGCACGGACGTGTCCGCCACCACCAAATTGTGTACAGAAAGCACATGCGTCAATTTCATCAGTTGTTCTTACGGAAATTTTGAAAGTATCTTCATCGCGCTGCTTTACAAGAAGTCCTATCTTAACTCCCTCAATCTGCAATGTGATAGAAGTAAGCCCTTCAAATTCTGACGATTCAATCCCGCTTGAATTGATAAGGTCTGTTGTTATAACAATCATTGAACAATGGTCTTCGCAGAAAAATTGCATATTTCTTGTTACGACCTGCTCAACCATTATTCTGCCCTTGCTCTTAAGGTCAAACATAAGCCTATTGACTCTTGCAAAGTCAATGTCATGTTTCATAAGCTCACTTGCTATTATATGCGTTCTTGATGTAGTATTTTGATATTTAAAGCAACCTGTGTCAGTAGCAATACCAGTATAAAGACATTTTGCGATAATATCGCTGATGTCTATTTTCATTTCATCCATAATCATAAACATAGCTTCGCAGGTGGCAGAAGCCCCTGAATCAACAAAGTTCTGCTTTGCATAGAATGTATTTGAAATATGGTGGTCTATACACAGATCAATTTTACCTTCCTGTGTATATTTCTCAAGATTATCACCAAGCAACTGTATATCTGCTACATCGACAGCAATAACACATTCTTCTTTAAAATCCATCGGTGAATATCCATCATATAGAAAGCTATAACGCTCAGGGAATGGTTCTGTATTAAGGACATTTGCCTTTTTACCCATGCTTCTTAGAAAATTCACTAAAGCAAAGCCACTGCCCAGTGTGTCACCATCAGGGCTTTTGTGTGTAAGAATATTTACATTGTTACATTTTTTTAAAAAACTGCATACTTCTTTTATAGTCATAATATTACTCTTCTACGCCTTCGTCTTGTTTGTGTTCTTCTTTTTCTTCAATTTCCTTGAGAATTTTATTTATAGTAACACTGTGTTCTGTTGAATTGTCAGCAATAAATTTTAGTTCAGGACATTTTCTAAGGTGCAATGCGTTTGAAAGCTCTCTTTTTATATAACCAGAAGCACTTTCAAAGCCTTTAACAGCTTCCTTTGCTTTTTCAAAGCCATCCATACTACTGATATAAACCTTACAGTGTGACATATCATTTGACACGTCACAACGCATTACTGTGAGCATTCCACCCGCAATCCTTGGGTCCTTGAGTTCCTTGATAAGTGCTGAAATTTCACGTCTGATATCTTCTGAAATACGTCCTGTTTTAAAGTTTGCCATAATAAGCCCTCCTTTAAAAAATTGTTTGGACTTCAAAATTATTTGGTTTTAACTTGCGATTAATCTCTGTATTCTTCCATTATGAATGCTTCGAAAATGTCGCCTTCTCTTACATCAGCGAATTTTTCAAGTGTTATGCCACATTCATAGTTTGAAGCAACTTCCTTGACGTCATCCTTAAATCTCTTAAGGCTTTTCATCTTATCAACAGAAATAATAATTCCGTCACGGACAACTCTGATTTCACAGTTTCTCATTACCTTTCCGCTAAGAACATAACAACCTGAAACTGTTCCGACATTAGTAATTTTATAAACCTGACGAACTTCAATTCTTGCACACTCAACTTCACGGAATTTCGGTGCAAGCATTCCCTTCATAGCTGTTGAAATTTCTTCAATAGCGTCATATATAATTCTATATAATCTTAAATCAACACCATCTCTTGCTGCAATTTCTGAAGCAACAGGGTCTGGTCTTACGTTAAATCCAACAATTATCGCGTTTGAAGCATTTGCAAGCATTACGTCCCATTCGGTAATTCCACCAACACCGCCGTGGATGACTTTTACTCTTACTTCTTCATTTGTAAGCTTTTCAAGCGATTGCTTTACAGCTTCAACAGAACCCTGTACGTCAGCCTTGATGATGATAGGAAGTTCCTTCATTTCGCCTTCTGAAATCTGTGCAAAGAGGTTATCAAGTGTAACCTTCTGATACTGTGCAAATATTTCTTCCTTTGCACCATATTTTCTTTGTTCAACAAGTTCACGAGCAAGCTTTTCATCTTCAACTGCGTTGAATGTATCTCCAGCAGATGGAACTTCAGCAAGTCCAGTGATTTCAACAGGAACAGATGGTCCAGCTTCATTAACAATTTGACCTTTTTCATTTGACATAACTCTTACTCGTCCAACGGAAGTACCAGCAATAATTACATCCCCAGTATGAAGTGTACCATTCTGTACAAGTATTGTAGCAACAGGTCCACGTCCCTTGTCAAGCTTAGCCTCAACAACAGTACCCTTTGCAAGTCTGTTTGGATTAGCCTTTAGTTCACGAATTTCAGAAACAAGTAGTATATTTTCAAGAAGCTCTTCAATACCCATACCTGTGTGTGCGGAAACAGGAACACAAATAACATCTCCGCCCCATTCTTCAACAACAAGCTCATGCTCTGTAAGCTCCTGCTTTATTCTATCAGGATTTGCGCCTTCTTTATCCATTTTATTTATAGCAACTATTATTGTAACACCTGCAGCTTTTGCGTGGTTGATAGCTTCAATAGTCTGTGGCATTATTCCGTCATCAGCAGCAACAACAAGTATTGCAATATCTGTCATATTTGCTCCACGAGCACGCATAGCTGTGAATGCGGCGTGTCCTGGTGTGTCAAGGAATGTGATTTCCTTGCCCTTACATTTTACTCTGTAAGCACCAATATGCTGTGTGATACCACCAGCTTCGGTTGATGTAACATTAGCGTGTCTGATTTTATCAAGAAGTGATGTTTTACCGTGGTCAACATGTCCCATAACAACAACGACAGGTGAACGCTCAACGAGATTATCATCTGTATCATCAGTTTCGTCGATAAGTCTTTCTTCTATTGTTACAACAACTTCCTTTTCAACTTTAGCACCGAGCTCTTCAGCAACAAGTGAAGCAGTATCAAAGTCGATTATCTGGTTGATTGTGCACATTTCGCCAAGACCCATAAGTTTCTTGATAACTTCAGTAGCAGTAACCTTAAGTCTTGCAGCAAGTTCTGAAACAACGATTTCATCAGGAATCATTACCTTAAGCTGTTGCTTTCTTGCTCTTTCAAGCTCAAGTCTCTTAAGCTTTTCAGCTTCAGTTTCCTTCCTTGAGTACTGTTGCTGTCTTCTCTGTTGTGATTTCTGTGTTATCTTCTGCTTCTTTGTATAGTTATCTCTGCCTTTTCCTTTTGATTCAGCAAGATTAGTGTATTTTTCGTTGTACTTATCAAGCTCAACATAGCTTCCTCTTGTATCAACAGTTCTTGTAACGACTTCGCCTCTACTGACCTTATTGTCTGTTGGCGCGTGAGTCCCAAGCTGCTGCTTGTTTGTTGCTCTTTGCTGTGGAGCCGGCTGATTAACAGGCTTCTGCTTAGGCTTGTTCTGATTTGCAAGAGGATTCTTGTATTTATCATACTGATGAGTCAGTGGCTTGTTGCCTTCAGTAGCCTGTGGCCTGTTCGGCTGGAATTTATTCTGCTGTGGTCTATTTGCCTGAGGCTTTTGACCAAACTTTGGTTCCGGCGACTTAAATACCTGAGGTTGCAGTGGCTTCTTTTCAGCAACAGGCTTGTTTGCAGTAAGAGGCTTATTTTCAGTAGCAGGCCTTTTGTCCACGAATGGTTTTTTCTGAGCGACTGGCTGTGGCTTCTTATCAGTTGTTGATTTAATTTCTTTTGTAGCTGGTTTTTCAGCTTTTGGTGCTGGCTTTGCAGGCTTCTTTTCATTTACTTTTTTAAAGAAATCATCTAATGAAGGAACCTGATTTTGTTGTGAATAATGTTCAAGGACATAGTTTGCTTCTTCATCAGAAAGTGCAGTCATTGCCTTTTTCTGCCCTTCAAATTTACCAGCAAGAACATTGATGATATCCTGGTTTTGAACGTTAAGATCCTTTGCAAGATCATGTAATTTGTATTTTGTACTCATAGGCTGGAATACCTCCTAAATAATTGGTCGTATAGCGGACATCTATATCAATTTCATAATATGAAAAATTATCTGTTGTTTTCAATGATTTCAAGCATCGTGGAAAGCTTTTTTGCAAAACCGTTGTCACATACTGCTAAGACAACTGCCTTCCTTCCGAGTGCTGACCATATAGATTCAGTATCAGCGTCAAGCTGATATATATTAATGTCTTTGTCAAAACATACGTATCTGACTTCTTTTAATGATTTGGTAGAAATATCTTTTGAAACAAGCACGCATTTTGCCTTGAAGGAATTGCAGGCATCCTTGACAGGATCCATTCCCATTTCAAGCTTTCCTGCTTTTCTGCATATTGTTAAAAGGCTTAGTGATTTATTCATTTTCAATGTCCTTTTCCAAAGCGTCATAAATTTCGTTACTTATCTGACAGGAAAACGCTTTTTCAAGTCGTCTTGCTTTTCTTGCTTTTCTCAGGCATTCAATATCATCACATACATATGCGCCTCTACCTGATTTCTTACCAGTCTTGTCAACTGATATGTCACCTTCAGGAGCTTTGACAACCCTGATTAGCTCACGTTTTGCCTTCATTTCTCCGCAGCCAAGACACATTCTCATAGGTATCTTTCTGGGCTTCATACTCATTCCTCCTGTTTATATTTAAGCTTTAACCTTCAACAGCAATTTCAGGTGTGATGTCTATCTTATATCCTGTAAGACGCGCCGCAAGCTTAGCGTTCTGTCCCTTGTTGCCGATTGCAAGTGAAAGCTGATTGTTCGGAACAACAACTGTACATGTATTTGGTGTTTCTTCTGATACAGCTACTGAAATTACTTCCGCTGGAGCAAGTGCTCTTGCAATAAATTCTGCATCATCCTCGCTGTAAGGAATGATATCAATTTTTTCTCCATGAAGCTCGTCAACGATATTTGTTATTCTTGAACGTCGTGGCCCGATGCAGGCACCAACTGCGTCAACGTTTTTATCCTTGCTATATACTGCAATTTTACTTCTTGAACCGGCTTCTCTTGAAATTGATTTAACTTCAACAGTACCGTCATAAATTTCAGGAACTTCAAGTTCAAATAAGCGCTTAACAAGATCCTTGTGTGTTCTTGAAATTTTTAGCGCAGGCTTTTTCTCTGGGTTTACGATTCCTACAACATATACTTTTATAATGTCACCAGCGCGAAGAATTTCGCCAGGAATCTGCTCATTTCTAAGGAGATATACTTCGTCCTTTTCAATTTTAAGAACAGCATTTCCTGTGCCTGGTTCAACCTTCTGAACTGTTGCAGAAACACATTCGTTAACTTTATCCTGGAACTGAGCAATTAAATGTTCCTTTTCAAATTCCTTGATATCGTGTCTGATTGATTGCTTTGCAGATTGTGCAGCGACTCTACCAAACTGTGCTGTTGAAAGTTTTATTTCACATACACCGCCGATTCTTGACTTTTTGTCAAATGTTAGCGCTTCATCAATATTGATTTCGTTAGCTGTTTCAGGTTCACCCTCAACTACATCTTTTAAAATCTTCATTTCAAATTTGTTCTTTTCAGGATCAATTACTATATTAATATTTTCACAGTCAGGATAATCTTTTTTTATTGCCTTTAAAACGCCCTGTCTGATTTTTTCTATAAGAAGTTCACCCGAAATTCCGTTTTCTTTCTCTAAGAGTTGTAATGCCTCAAAAAATTCCTTGTTCATTTTTCCGTTGTCCTCCTGTTAATTCTGTTCGAATAAGTCATTATCATCATTGAGTTTTACAAAGGCACATTCTGATAATTTAAATTCAATTGAGCTCTGATCTTCAAGCTGAAGTGTTATTGCCTCTTTTGTGTATTCAAGGAGCACTCCTGTGAATTCCTTTATGTTGTCTTTTGCTCTGATAAGACGAACCTTTATCTCACTGCCGATAAATTTCTCAAAATGCTCCGGCTTTTTAAGCTCTCTTCCAAGACCAGTTGAGCAGACTTCAAAGATATATCCCTGTGATATAGGATCAACTTCATCAAGCAATTTGTTGAGTGGACGTGAAAGTGCTTCACAGTCTTCAATAAATACTCCGCCTTCTTTATCTATAAAGACGCGAAGATACCAGTTTGACCCTTCTTTTTCATAACGTACGTCCCAAAGGTCAAGCCCAAGCTCGTCAGCCAAAGGCTTAGCAAGCTCAAAAACCCTTTCAACTGTGCTGCCATTTTTCTTTTCACTCATTAAAAAACCCCCAACATAAAGGAAAGACCGGAAGGCTCCGATCTTTCAGTAAAACTATTAATAAAAATATTATATCACTATTTTAAGCCTATTGCAAGTAATATTTAAATATTTATTAAAAATAATCATTGTTTTTTATCCTGAAACTAATCACGATGGATAAAGATACTTTTTAAGTTCTTTTTTATACTTTCCGTCAACAACATACTGCTCATTCTCGTTCCACTTACCTTCTGGTATGCTAAAAGTCGCTGGCTTGTTTGAATTGCTTATTATATTAATAAGTGATTTTTTCCTTGCATTGTAATCTTCAAAACTTATATTTGTTTTGCTTTTTTCAGAAAGTTCACGGAAAGTATTATCCATTTCCTTAATTATTCTATCCTTTGATTTTACACTTTGATTTATAAGTTTCACACAAAGGGAAGCTATTAGTTCAGGCTTTTCCGAAAGTCTGCTTTCAGGAAACGGATATGAAATAATCTTCCTGACATCTTCACCCTTTAGAAGTCGTTTTGTATCTCTTGGCGAAAATGTCGCTTCTTCATTTGTTATTTGGTCAGTGTATTTTATCTCATAAGGAACGGTATAATATACTCCGCCAAGCTTATCAACAAGATATTCGATAGAGTCCCTGTCGAGAAGCATATATCTCTGTACATCCACCTCAAAAGCGTTTTCTACAGCATCACACACACCCTGTATGCCTTTTCTTTTATAAAAATCAGCTATTGTACCTATTGAAGCGTCAACCTTTGAGTATGTGTCTGTTGATATCGGCACGCAGGAAATTGACTTGTTTCCTGAATCAAATCTCACCAATAATAAAGAATAAAGCTGTTTGTCATTCTCATATCCAAAAATCACATTAAGTGTATCATGATTTTCTGAAATACTTTTTGTGTTGACTTCTTTATTCTTTTGTTGTGGTCTGTTGCTGATTACTTCTTTAAAAAGGAATGAATCAATTAGTAAATATGAAATCAATCCAAGAAAAGACAGCGAAACAAGGATAGTTATTAAATATACCATGATTTTATAGCTTGAAAAAT
>JAEWZG010000147.1 GCA_023395435.1 Bacillota bacterium | reverse complement strand
GTTTTTCACCCTCATTTACTATGTATCCATGCACGTTACAAATGTTTGTAATTCCTGCCATAACACCTGTTCCATCGGCATTTCTCAAACCTCTTTTAACATTGTACTTGTCGAATAGATCAGGATTAATTGAATTATTGTTTATGAACTTGTCATATAATTCTGATTTAGTTTCATTTTGGATATGGTTCTGCACTTTATCATCTCCTTATAGAATAGTACTTTTAATTTTAAACCATATCAGAAAATCTGTCAAGTTGTCATTAATATCCTTAGTTTTGAAATAATTGGAATATAAAAATTTCATAATGAATAAAATGATATTGGACAGGTTATGAATTCCATAAAAAGAAAGGGAAAATAAAATGAAAAATCTTATTTCAATTATTTTGGTATTCGGAGTTATGCTTCTTGCTATTCCAGCAGTAGCACTATACAAAAAACCACCTCAGACAAAGGATGACAGCAGTAGTAAAATAATAAAAAAAGATGTCAAGGTTGAATCACTTAAAGAGCCAGAAATTTATAAAATGCTTGATACAAGAACAAATACCATTTTCGAAATTAAGCCACGTGATTATGTAATCGGTGCTGTTTTTGCACAGATGCCTGCAAATTTCGAAAAAGAAGCTTTAAAGGCACAAGCAATTATAGCACATACATATATTTTAAGACAACACGAAACTGTTGTACAGAACTCACTTCCTGATTTAATGGGTGCAGATTTTTCAAATAACTTCAATATGTATCAGGCATATTTTAATGCTGAACAGGCAAAATCTTTGTATGGCGATGAATATAATACAAATCTTAAGAAAATAACTGAAGCTGTTGATGAAGTAATGAAAAAAGTCGTAACATATAATGGAAGTCTAATCAGTCCAGCATTTCATTCTATGTCTGGCGGAATGACAGAGTCCGCAAAAAATGCGTGGGGCAATGACTTGCCGTACCTTCAGCCTGTAAAAAGTGATGGAGAAACAAAAGAAAAAGGTTTTTCAGAAACAAAGACATTTTCAACAGAAGAAATTTCGACAAGACTAAAACAGGATTATAAGGATATAAAACTTGGTGAGGATAAATCACAATGGCTAAAAGTCGGTGAAAAATCTGAATCAGGAACAGTGATGACATTGACAGCAGGAGATAAGATTATTAAAGGTTCTGATCTTAAAATTATTCTTTCTTTGCGTTCCTGCAACTTCGAAATAAGCTTTAAAGATGATACTTTTACCATAGTAACAAAAGGAGTCGGTCACGGAGTCGGATTTTCTCAGTATGGAGCAAATGCAATGGCAAAAAACGGTTCAACTTATGATAAGCTTCTTTCTTATTACTATACCGGAATTAAAATTGAAGAATTAAAATAATAAAAAAGTCAGCGTTTTGCTGACTTTTTTATTATTTTAATTAATCAACTGCCTTGCTTATATCGTCCATACCTTCATCAACAAGGCTTCCTGTGTCGTCAATAAGGTTTTCTGCTCTATCTCCTAAATCCTTTGATGAATCATCATTATTTGTGCATCCTGCAAATAATGAAACAGCCATTATTAATGTCAGCATAGAAACTATAATCTTTTTCATAAAATCACCTTTCGAATCAATATTATTATAAATAGAATTATTAGTACAAAATAATTCTGATAACACTATTATTACATTTAATCACAAAGATATACTAATAAATTTAAAAAGTAATTTTATAAAAAAAGATCAGCTTAAAGCTGATCTTTTTAAATTATACTTCTGTACCTACGTGTGCAACCTTGAGAAGATTTGTCGTACCTGACATTCCAAGCGGAACTCCAGCAGTAATAACGACAAGATCATTGAATTGAATAAGACCTTTTTTTACGGCAGTTTCAACAGCGTGACTAAAAAGTACATCCGTATTGGTCTTTTCTTCAACAAGAACAGGAATTATACCCCATGACATATTCAACTGCCTTAAAATTGTTTCTTCTGTTGTGCATCCAATAATCGGGCAGTTAGGACGATACTTTGAAATCATTCTTGCAGTAGTGCCAGTTTTTGTTACAGTAATAATTGCGTTTGCGTTAAGGTCATGTGCGGTTGTCACTGTTGCATGTGATATAGCATTAGTAATATCAGTATTTGAATCTGTATCACGTTTTGAAAATCTTGAAATATAATTTATATCTTCTTCAGTAGTTCTTGCAATTAGTGACATGGTTTTAACTGTATCAATAGGATATTTTCCAGCTGCTGTTTCTCCTGAAAGCATTATAGCACTTGTACCGTCATAAATTGCGTTTGCAACGTCAGTGATTTCTGCTCTTGTAGGACGTGGATTAGTCATCATTGATTCAAGCATCTGTGTTGCTGTAATAACCTGCTTACCTGCGTTATACGCCTTGTGGATGAGCTCTTTCTGAATAGCAGGTATCTTTTCAAATGGAATTTCAACACCCATATCACCACGGGCAATCATTATTCCGTCAGCAACTTCGAGAATCTCATCAATATTATTTACACCGTCAATATTTTCGATTTTTGCAATAATTCGTGGATTGTACCAACCAAGACTCTTTGTGATATTTCTTAAGTACATAATATCTGCAGCAGTTCTTACAAATGAGGCAGCAATAAAATCAAACTGCATTTTTGCACCGAATTCAAGGTCAGCCATATCACGTTCAGAAATATAAGGCATTGAAAGCTTTATTCCAGGGACATTTACACCCTTATTGTTTGATACAGTACCACCATGAATTATATCACACGATATTTCATTTCCGTTGACTTTTTTACATTTAAGTTCAATGACACCATCATTAATAAGAATTGCTGTTCCAGGTTTAACATCCTTTGGAAGGTCTTTGAATGAAATTGAAGAAATATCTTTTGTTCCTTCAACCTGATCAGTTGTCAATGTGAATGTTTCACCATCTTGTATTATTACAGGCTTGTTGTCTTTGAACTGTCCAAGTCTAATTTCTGGGCCTTTTGTGTCAAGCATTGTAGCTATAGGAAGATCAAGTTCTTTTCTGAGCTTTCTTATCATTTCAAATCTTGCTCTGTGCACCTCGTGGTCTGAATGAGAAAAGTTAAAACGAGCAACATCCATGCCTTCAAGCATAAGTTGCCTCATTATATCTTCATTATCAGTAGCAGGTCCGATCGTGCAGACAATCTTTGTTTTTCTCATATGTTTTCCTCCAATAAAATTAAAAATTCGTCCAAAATACATTATAGAGTAAATAAAATCAAAGTCAAGATTTAACAAAAGATTATTCGCGAATTTTTAAGTTATACATAATAATTATATGTAAAGTTTAAGATTATAGTCTAAATTATACAGTGACCAGTTATCCATGGCTGATATTCTTGTGTTATAACGTTTTAATTACACACTGTTGTAAAATCATAGGAATTCTGTTATTATTTAATGAAGAGGTGACATTATGAATAATCAACAGAAGTCGAAATATTTTAGAAAAACTATTTTTCTTTGTCTTGCAGTTTTGTGTATATATATTATGACTCTTTTTTTCAAGACAGTCAGAGCTAATATATATAATGTCGGTAATCTTTTTGGACTAGCAGGTAGTGCATTTCTTACATTGTGCTGTCTTGCTAATGAAAAGGTTGAAGTTATTATTAAGAATATATGGAAGAAAAGAGCAGGCAGAGTATTTTTAGTAATACTTATCGCAACAATATTAATATTATCTACAATATGTATAATATTTAGCGTGCTAATGGCAAAAGCAATGAATAACCAACCAAAAGCATCGTACCCTGTAATTGTCTTAGGCTGTCAAGTTTATGGAACTAATCCTTCCCCGATGCTTAAAAGAAGACTTGAAGCAGCAAAAGAATATCTTGACAAATATCCTGAAGAAATTGTAGTAGTAACAGGTGGACAAGGTAAAGGTGAAGACATACCAGAAGCTAAGGCAATGCATGACTGGCTAATAGATAATGGGATAGAAGAGAAAAGGATTATAGTTGAAGACAAGTCGGTCAACACTTCAGAAAATCTTGAAAACGCGAAAAAGCTTCTCGATGATGTATTTAAAACAGATGAAGTTGTAATAATATCTGATGGTTTCCATCAATACAGAGCAAGCTTCCTTGCAAAGCAGTATGGACTTAAAACATATGCCATAAATGCAAAGACAAATCCTGACTATGTTCCGACATTTTGGGTCAGAGAATGGGTTGGTCTTGCTAAAGATATTATTTTCTCTGCTTTTTAAACAAAATTACTCTGCTAATATTGAGTAGTTTGTGAAAAAATCTCTTGATAAATGCTGTAAAATAATATATAATAAGCTTGTATGTTTTTGTAACCTATTTCAAAAAATGTTTGAATATAAGGTAAAATACCGAAAGGAGTACAGATATGAATTGTTCTCACGAAGTAGAGAGAATGTGCACTCTCAAAAAGGGCCCAAACCACGGTCCTGCTCCAATCCCTGAAGAGGGCGAAT
>JAEWZG010000124.1 GCA_023395435.1 Bacillota bacterium | reverse complement strand
TGTTTATTACATCAAGCTGATGCTCACGAGGGAGCTTGATAAAGTTAACCGCATAGCCTGAAACTCGTATAGTCAGCTGTGGATATTTTTCAGGATGATCCATAGCGTCAATAAGAACTTCTCTGTTAAGTACATTTACATTTATGTGATGACCAGTTTCTTTAATATATCCGTCAAGGAGAGTTACAAGGTTCTTGACCTGCTCATTTTCTGATTTTCCGAGTGCGTTAGGAATGATTGAGAATGTATATGATATTCCATCCTCAGAATAATCATAAGGAATTTTAGATACAGAAAGCATTGAGGCAAGACAGCCTGTGCAGTCACGTCCATGCATTGGATTTGCACCAGGAGCAAAAGGCTCACCAGCTTTTCTTCCATCAGGTGTAGAACCTGTTTTCTTTCCGTAAACAACATTTGAAGTAATAGTAAGAATAGACATTGTTGGCTTTGAATTACGATATGTACGTCTTCTTGCAAGACGCTTCATGAATGTTTCAACAACTTCTTTTGCTATGTCATCGACTCTGTTATCATTGTTACCGAATTTAGGGTAATCGCCTTCAATATCGAAATCAATAATAAGTCCGTCCGCATTTCTTATCGGAGTAACCTTTGCATACTTGATAGCAGAAAAGCTATCGACAACAACAGATAGACCAGCCAGACCACAGGCAGAGGTTCTGATAATTTCTTCATCGTGAAGTGCCATCTGTAATCTTTCGTAGCAGTATTTATCGTGCATAAAGTGGATTATATTAATTGTGTTTATATAAAGCTTTGTGAGCCATTCACACACTTCCTGATACTTTTCCCATACTTCGTCATAATTTAATGGTCCGTCGTTAACATCACCGACAATCGGGCCGATTTGCTCGCCTGATTTTTCATCCTTACCATTATTGATAGCATAAAGCATAGCCTTTGCAAGATTTGCTCTTGCTCCGAAGAACTGCATCTGCTTGCCGATTTTCATTGCAGATACACAACAGGCAATTCCATAATCGTCCCCGAATTTTGGACGCATAATATCATCATTTTCATACTGAATTGATGAAGTTTCTATAGAAATTCTTGCAGCAAATTCCTTGAAGCCCTGCGGGAGTTCTGTGCTCCATAAAACGGTAAGGTTTGGTTCAGGGGCAGGGCCGAGGTTCTTGAGTGAATGTAAGAATCTGAATGTCATCTTTGTGACCATTGTTCTTCCGTCGTCACACATTCCGCCGAGTGCTTCTGTTACCCATGTTGGATCCCCTGAGAACAATTCATCATATGCTGGTGTTCTCAAAAACCTTATCATACGAAGCTTAATGATAAAATGATCAACAAATTCCTGAATTTGTTCTTCTGTGTATTTTCCGCTGTCAAGGTCACGTTGTGCGTAGCAATCAAGAAAGGTTGAAACTCTGCCAAGTGACATAGCAGCACCATTCTGCTCTTTTGTAGCAGCAAGATATGAAAAATAAACCCATTGAATAGCCTCTTTTGTGTCAGAAGCAGGAATTGATACATCAAACCCATAATATGAAGCCATTACTTTTAGTTCTTTTAAAGCTTTAATCTGTTCAGCAAATTCTTCAATATCGCGCACAGTATCGCCATACATTGGATCAAAATCGTGTGAACGCTTTGCTTTTAGTTTTTTCTCAATAAGCTTATCGACACCATAAAGAGCAACTCTTCTGTAATCACCGATAATTCTTCCACGTCCATATGCATCAGGAAGTCCAGTGATAATCCCAGTATGCCTTGCTTTTTTCATTGCATCAGTATAAACATCAAAAACTCCGTCATTGTGTGTCTTTCTGTATTGAAATATGTTATCAATTTCTTCAGGTAGCTTTCTTCCGTAAGCATCAAGTGAAGAATGAACCATTCTTATTCCACCAAAAGGCATTATAGCACGCTTTAATGGTTCGTCAGTCTGCATACCAACAATTTCTTCAAGTTCCTTGTCGATATATCCAGCCTTGTGGGATATAATTGTTGATATCTTATTTTCATCAATATCGAGAACACCACCGTTTTCTCTTTCCTTAGCCATAAGGTCAGAAACCTTATCCCACAACTTTTTCGTCTTGACAGTTGCAGAAGTCAAAAAGCTATCATTACCGGTGTATGGTGTGTAGTTCCTCACAATAAAATCCCTGACATTGATTTCCTTATTCCATTTACCTTCGTAAAAATCCATCTTATACTCCAATCATAATATAATGTCCCACTATATATAGTGTATTTTTACATTTTAATGAAAAAACGACACAATTTATTGTCTATTACGATATTAACAAATATATTAATATTTGTCAATCAATTTTACAGATATTACATACCAAAAAAGTAAAAAAATCAGCACATATTTTGTGCTGATTATATAAATATTCTAATAACCTTCAGTTCCGTTTAAAGATTCATCATTTTCAATCCAGGTATCAACGTCAAATGTCGTATAATCTAATTTTGTTTTTCTTACTACAACTTTTTCAATACCTGCATTTATTATAAGCCTTTTACACATTGAACAAGGCTCAACATCGCCGTAAAGCTCATTTGTTTTTGCATCGTGGCAAGCCAGGTATAGAGTAGAACCAATAAGATCACGTCTTGAAGCAGAAATTATAGCATTAGCCTCTGCATGAACAGAACGACAAAGCTCATATCGCTGTCCTTTAGGAATATTAAGCTTTTCTCTTGTACAATAGCCGAGATCACTGCAGTTTGCACGACCGCGAGGAGCACCAACATAGCCGGATGATATTATTTCATCATTCTTGACGATAATTGCACCGAATTTTCTGCGAATACAAGTACCTCTTTCAAGTACAGTTTCTGCAATATCGAGATAATAATTTATTTTGTCACGTCTGTCCATAAGTTATCCCCCTTTTTCTGCAATAATACCATTATAATAGAAAATAACCTTTTTTTCAAGTCTTTACAATATTTTATATAAATGCTAAAATAATTGTATAAAAGAAATCAGAGGTAATAATGGATAACTTATCGAACATCAGTGTTATAAAACAATTATTCGAGAAGCATGGCTTTTCATTTTCCAAAACGCTTGGTCAAAACTTCCTAATTAATCCGTCTGTCTGCCCTAAAATAGCAGAACTCGGGAACGCAAAGAAAGGCTTTGGAATAATTGAAATAGGTACTGGAATAGGCGTCCTCACAAATGAGCTTGCAAAACGTGCAGAAAAGGTCGTAGCAATAGAAATTGACGACAGGCTAATTCCTGTTCTGAATGATACGCTTAGTGAATACGACAATATTAAGATTATTAATGCTGATGTGATGAAGGTTGATCTTTCAAAGCTTATTAATGAAGAATTTGAAGGGCTCGATGTTGCAGTATGCGCAAATCTTCCTTATTATATTACTTCACCAATAATAATGATGCTTCTTGAACAGCGATTACCTTTAAAATCAGTTACAGTTATGGTCCAGAAAGAAGCTGGTCAGCGTCTTTGTGCAAAGATGGGGACAAGAGATATGGGCGCTGTTACAGTAGCTGTAAGATATTTTAGCGAACCAGAAATTCTCTTTAATGTTTCAAAAGGTAGCTTTATGCCGGCACCTAATGTTGACTCCTGCGTAGTGCGATTTAATATTAAGGAGAATACCCCCGAAGGAGTAACGGACGAAAGATTCTTCTTTAAAATTGCACGAGGTGCCTTTTCACAAAGGAGAAAGACACTAGCAAATTCAGTATCCTCAGCAACATGCTATGAAAAGCAAAAGGTTATTAGCGCAATAGAATCAGCAGGGCTTGATGCTAATGTTCGTCCTGAACAACTCTCAATGGATGATTTTATTACTTTTTCTGAGGAGCTAAAAAAATTAGTATAACATAAAAAACAGGAATTAAGACATTCCTGTTTTTTATTTTTATAATTAAAGCGATTAAGCAAAATAAGAATTCTCAAAGAAAAATAAATTTAATTTAGGGGTATAATTTAGACAATTTTCACACTATACAAATTGTATAATATTTCCATTAGCCTGTTGAAATACAGGACAAATATTTTATAGTGGTGAGAAGAATGACAAAAAACGAAACGTTAAATCAAAGGGTAGGATCATATAGTATTAGCGGCATTACATCGGTGATATTGTTTGGTATAATCGGGTTTATTGCCTCAAATACTACAATAACAGGTGGTCTTTCACCTCTTAATGTATCTGCGGCAGCCTGTACGAATCTTCTTGGTTCGGTAGCAGTTTTCGCAACAAGCATTATATCTTATGCAATTAACGGAACTATCTCATTTGCACTTCCACAGATTTGCTCTATGATAGCAATAATCTGCTTGAAGTTTTTTATGAGTGAGATATGGGATAAGAAAACCACTCCTGCTTTTTCATCAATATCAGCTGGGTTTGTAATGTTGATATTCGGTGTATTTGCTACTTTTATCGGAACATTCAGTATTCAGAATTTTGTCTTACATATGTCACAGGCCGTTTTATGCGCCTGCACAGTTTATTTTATTTTCATAGCACACCAAGTAATAAAAAATGAGAAAATTATTCCTGTCACAGGTAAGGCTGCTGCTTCACTTGGCGTTATATATGTTGTTGCTCTTGCTACTCTTACTTCAATCGATATTTCACGGCTTAATTTCGGAAGAATAATAGGAATTCTTATAACGCTTCTTGCTATAAAAAAATATAAGCATCTTGGTGGTGCGGTTGTAGGTGTTCTAACTTCATGTGGAATTATCCTCTGCTCGCCAGTTTTGGGAAGAAGCACAATGCTCCTTGCCTGTGCAGGTCTGATAGCAGGGCTTTTCTCTGAATTCGGCGGTCTTGCAATTATTTCTTCATTTATAATTTCAAATCTTGTGGGACTAGTTGCAATCGGCGTAACAACAGATACATTCCCAATGCTTATTGATGTCGGTATAGCCACAGTGATTTTTATAGTAATTCCACCATCGGTATGGTCACGACTTCTTCAATCGGTCGGTGCTTCAGCCTCTGGCGTAGAAGTTATGGCGCAGAATGCAAGCGAACGACTTATTTTCGCCTCAAAAACCTTGAATGACGTTAAAGAATCAATAACAAAGGTTTCCGTTGCTATGGAAAAGAAAACTGAGGAACAGGATATTGTTTCAAAGGTCTGCGAAAATGTATGCAGTAAATGCAAGAATAATCTCATCTGTTGGGAAAAGAATTTTGATGAAACAATAGCAGCATTTTATAAAATCCAACGTTCACTTAATGTTCTTGGTAAGGTTTCAGTTAAGGACTTCCCACAGGAACTTAACCATTGTATTAACAACTTCCTTCTTGAGAATGAATTTAATATTCTTTACAGCGAAATAAACTATCAGATCAAGCTCAAACAAAAGCTCAAGGAAATGCGTGTAATGCTTTCTGACCAGTTTTCTGCTATGGAAGAGATGCTGACCTCACTTAGTACACAGCTTTCTGGCTATGCACAATCTGATAATTTCCTTTCAAAAAAGGTTTATGCATATTTTCAAAAAAAGGGAATTGTCAATGCCAAAGCCTGTGTATACTATAATATTCACGGAAGTCTTACAGTTGAAATATATGCTGAAAGATTTGAGCATTATAAAGACGAAGACCTTTGTGAAGAAATTTCGACTATTGTTGAAAGAGAGCTTGAGCTCCCGCGATATTCAACAGTTGGCGATATGACAAGAATTGAATTATGGGAGAAGCCTATGTATTCTGTTGATATGGGTGCATATCAGATAGCAGGAAAGCGTTCAGAAATTACAGGTGACTCATATGAAACTTTTATTGATAATGATACAGAAGCATATATTGTGCTTTCTGATGGAATGGGAAGTGGAAAGCGAGCACAGCTTGATTCTCTTCTTACGTCAAGTCTTATTTCACGTCTTATTAGAGCGGGAATAGGTTATTCATCAGCAATAAGACTTGTCAACACCTCTATGCGCGTAAAGGCATGGGAGGAAAGCTTTGCGACGGTTGATATTTCAATTCTAAACCTTTGTTCAGGAACTTTAAAAATTATAAAAGCCGGTGCCTCAGCAAGCTATCTTGTACGTGGTGAACAGCTTAAAAAACTTGAGACAACCTCACTTCCTATTGGAATAATTCAGGACATTACACCAGCCATAATTAATGTCAATCTTAAGCCTGATGATATTATAATAACTGCATCTGATGGAGTAATTGAAGATTCACTTGAAATTATCCGTCAGATAGCAGTAGCAAACAGAAAAATTTCAGCTGAAGAAATGTCAGTAAAAATGGTAAAAGCCGTAAAAAAACTTGCAGACGAACGATATTGTGATGATATAACAATCGTTATATCTAAATTGAAAAAGAATTAACAATTTACTGGGTAATATTAACTAAAATGTGCTTTATAAAAATGTCTATTTTCAGAAAATATTTACAAAAACTCTTGCATTATTACAAATATATTGCTATAATATGTATAACAAAACAGGGGGATTAAATATGAGCATAAAACTTTCAAAGCACTATGAATTACCTTTGTATTTATTTCACCAAGGTAAAAATTATGATTCAGGCGAATTTTTTGGTTGCCATTATAAAAAAAGTGGAAAGAAATCAGGTTATGAATTTAGGGTATGGGCTCCTAATGCGGAATATATTTCAGTAGTTGGTGATTTTAATAAATGGGATGAAACTATTAACCCAATGAAAAAGCTCACAGACAGTGTCTGGATTACGTTTATAAGTAACTTAAATCAATTTGATACCTATAAATATTACGTCAGGGGGAAAAACGGCACCGTAAGTCTAAAATCCGACCCATATGGAACTCATATGGAAACCAAGCCTGCAACAGGTTCAAAGATTTATGATATTTCGGGTTATAAGTGGACTGACAGCAAATGGCTTGATAAAAAGGCTCAAACAAATATATATAAAAGCCCAGTAAATATTTATGAAGTTAATGCAGGTTCATGGAAAAAGAATGATGACGGAACTTTTTATAGCTATAAGCAACTTTCTGACGAGCTTATTCCTTATGTAAAATCAATGGGTTACACTCATATAGAATTTATGCCTCTTTCTGAATATCCATATGATGGTTCATGGGGCTATCAGGTAATAGGCTACTATGCCCCAACTTCACGTTTTGGAACCCCACACGATTTTATGAATTTAGTGAATAAGTGTCATAATGCTGGAATCGGAGTTATTCTTGACTGGGTTCCTGCGCATTTCCCAAAGGATGAAGCCGGACTTTATGAGTGGGATGGCACATGCTGCTATGAGTATTCTGATCCTTTGAAGAGAGAACAACTCTCTTGGGGAACAAGAGTTTTTGATTATGGCAAACCTGAGGTTCAATCTTTTCTAATTTCAAACGCACTTTATTGGCTTGAAAAATATCACATTGACGGTTTAAGAGTCGACGCTGTTGCTTCAATGCTTTATCTTGATTATGACAGACGTGATGGTGAATGGACGCCTAATATAAATGGCGGTCATGAAAATCTTGAAGCTCTTGATTTTATTAAACATCTTAATGAAGCTGTATTTTCAAGAAATCCGCATACACTAATGATTGCAGAGGAATCAACAGCATGGCCACTTGTTACAAAGCCAACAGACATCGGCGGACTAGGCTTTAATTTTAAGTGGAATATGGGCTGGATGAATGATATGCTTGCTTATATGAAGCTTGACCCTATCTATCGTGCGTTCAATCATGATAAGCTTACCTTTTCCTTCTTCTATAGCTTTTCTGAGAATTTTGTCCTGCCAATTTCTCACGACGAGGTTGTTCACGGCAAGCAATCATTGATTGATAAGATGTTTGGTACAACTGAACAGAAATTTACTTCTGCAAAAGCCTTTATGTGTTATATGATGGCTCATCCAGGCAAGAAACTGATGTTTATGGGACAGGAATTTGCTCAGTTCAGAGAATGGGATTTTGAAAAATCACTTGAATGGTTTATGATTGATCAGTTTGAAAATCATAAGAACTATCATGAATTTGTCAAAGAGCTAAATAAGTTCTATATAAAGAATCCACCTTTGTGGCAGGATGATGATTCTTGGGCCGGATTCCAGTGGATTTCGAATGATGACTATAAGCAAAGTATCATTGCATTCCGAAGAATTGATAGTGATAAAAATGAAATTATCACTGTCTGCAATTTTGTTCCTGTAGCAAGGAATGAATATAGAATTGGCGTTCCTGAAAAGGGAACATACTATGAAGTTTTTAATTCAACATCCTCAAAGTTTGGTGGCGAGGGAATGACAAACCCAAGCATCAAGACAGAGAAAATCCCAATGCATGGATATGACTATTCAATTAATATAAATATTCCGGCCTTGTCAGCTATTTTATTTAAGAAGAAAAAAACTGCGTCAAAGACTAAAAAACCGAAGTTAAAATTATAAAATAAATTTCTCTCAGATTAACTAATATATAGGTAGGTGTTTTTATGTATTACAAAAAGGAATGTGTTGCAATGCTTTTGGCTGGGGGGCAGGGAAGTCGTCTTTATGCCTTGACCCAAAATGTTGCAAAACCGGCTGTACCATACGGAGGAAAATATAAAATTATAGATTTTCCACTTTCAAATTGCATAAATTCAGGAATTGACACAGTCGGTGTATTGACTCAATATATGCCACTTGTTCTTCACGATTATATAGGAAACGGCCAGCCGTGGGATCTTGATCGTGATCATGGTGGTGTTCATACACTTCCTCCGTACCAGACAGCATCAGGCGCTCAATGGTACACAGGAACTGCCAATGCAATATATCAGAATTTAAGCTTTATTGAAAGATATAATCCTGAGTATGTACTCATACTTTCTGGTGACCATATATATAAAATGGATTATTCTGAGATGATAGATTTTCATAAGAAAAACAATGCTGACTGTACTATTGCAGTAATAGATGTTGATAAGGATGAAGCATCACGTTTTGGTATTATGGGTGTTATGCCTGACGGTTTAGTATATGATTTTGAAGAAAAGCCAAAGCAGCCGAAAAGCACGCTTGCTTCCATGGGCATTTATGTTTTCAATTACGATACATTAAAAAGCTATCTTATTCAGAATGAAATGGATAAAGAAGCTTCAAAGGACTTTGGCAAGAATATAATTCCTTCAATGCTTGAACATAATGAAAGATTATTTGCATACAGGTTTGAAGGCTACTGGAAGGATGTCGGAACAATAGATAGCCTTTGGGAATCTAATATGGACTTGCTGAACCCCAATGTTCCTCTTGATCTCTATGACCCTTCATGGAAGATTTATTCGAGGAATCCTGTTGCTCCACCAAACTACGTTGGCGATAATGCCTGTATTGAAAATTCAATGGTAACAGAAGGCACAAATATTGACCGAACAGTTGATTCATCAATTATTTTTGAAAGCGTAACTATCGAAAAGGGTGCTGTTGTAAAAGACAGTATTATTATGCCAGGTGCATACATTCATGAAGGTGCAGTAATAGAATATTCAATTATCGGAGAAGACAGTGAAATAGGAAAAAATGCAGTAATCGGTGAAAGGCCTGAAAACATTATGAACAAAAATGAATGGGGCGTTGCAGTTGTTGGGCACAGAATTAGAATTTCTCCTGATTCAAAAGTACTGCCAAAGCAAATTATATCAGAAAGTATTTAAGAGGGAGGATTTGTTATGCCAAACATGAGCAATGTATTAGGACTTATTTTTTCAAATATGCACGATACAACAATAGAAGATTTAACAAAACATAGAACAATGGGTTCAATCCTTTTTGGTGGAAGATATCGACTCATCGATTTTGCTTTGTCAAATATGGTTAACTCAGGTATTTCTGAAGTAGGAGTAATCACTAAATCGAATTTTCAGTCCTTGCTTGACCACCTTGGCTCAGGCAGAGAGTGGGAGCTTTCAAGAAAAAAAGGTGGGCTTCACATTCTTCCTCCTTTTGGCAACAACTCATCAGGTATGTATAGAGGACGAGTTGAGGCTCTTTCAGGAATAATGGATTTTATTAAACATTCAGCAGCAGAATATATACTTATGTCTGACTGTGATGTTGTTGCAAATATAGATTATAAGCCGATTATTGAATACCATACAGAAAAGAATGCTGATATTACAGTTATCTGTCATAAGGGTGAATATTCATTGGAGCAGACACGTTACAGCACTGTTTTTGCTGCGAATGAAGATGGTAGGGTGTATGAAGTTCTTACTAACCCACAGATAAGCGGAATGTGCAATATAAGCCTTAATATGTTTATGATTAAGAAGGATCTTCTTATCCAGCTTGTACAACAGGCTATATCAAGAAGTCAGTACAGCTTTGAGAGAGATATTATTCAGTCAAAGGTTAAGGAACTTAACATTTGCGCTTATCAATATGAAGGTTATTTAAGCAGAATTGATAGCATAAACAGTTATTTTAAAGAGAATATGAAACTTCTTTGCACAGAAAACAGAAATCAGCTGTTTTTAAAACACAGACCTATTTATACAAAGGTCAGCGATAATGCTCCTTGCAAGTACGGCCTTGGCTCAACAGTAAAGAATTCACTTATTGCTGATGGCTGTGTTATTGAAGGGAATGTTGAAAACTGCATACTCTTTCGTGGCGTAAAAGTCGGTAAAGGTGCGAGTGTAAAAAATTCAATCATTATGCAGGGAACAGTTATTGGTGAAAAATCCGATATAAATTATATAATTACTGATAAGCAGGTTGTAGTCAGCGATAGCAGAACACTAAGCGGTTCACAGGTTTATCCACTATTTGTCGGAAAAGGCGCGACAGTTTAATTAGCATAATAAGAAAGGACGATTTTATGAACATACTATATGTTGCAAGTGAAGCAGTACCATTTGTTGCGTCAGGCGGACTTGCTGATGTAGCAGGATCATTGCCTGCTGCCATCAATAAGCTTGGTCACGACTGTAGGGTTGTGATTCCTATGTACGGTGCAATTAGTGAAGATCTTAAAAAGGACATGACTTTCCTGACTAATTTCACAGTTGATGTTGCGTGGAGAAAACAATATTGTGGTGTCTTTGAAGCTCATGCAAATGGTGTTACATACTATCTCCTTGATAATGAGTATTATTTCTCACGTCAAGGCTTGTATGGGTTTTATGATGATGCAGAAAGATTTGTATTCTTCTCAAGAGCAATTCTTGAAATGCTTTCTTACATTGACTTTAAGCCACAGGTAATTAATGCTAATGACTGGCAGACAGCCCTTGTACCAGTTTACTACGATATATTCTATCGCTACCGTAACGGATATGAAGACATTAAGACAGTGCTCACAATTCATAACATTCAGTATCAAGGTAAATATGGTCTTGAGTTAATCAATGAAATCCTTGGTATTCCAATGTATCATACAGATATGCTTGAATATGATGGTTGCGTTAACTTTATGAAGGCTGGCATCGAAGCAGCTGATAAGATAACAACAGTAAGCCCAAGTTATGCGTGGGAAATTCTTGATCCTTGGTATTCACATGGTCTTGACAGAATTCTTGTCAATAAACAGTACAAGCTTTGTGGCTTCCTTAATGGAATAGATCTGGATATCTATAATCCAGAGACGGATAAGGCATTGTTCAATAATTATTCTGTTGATGATAAGGCAGGCAAAGCAATCTGTAAGGCAAAACTGCTTGAAAATCTGGGACTTGCCCCAGGCAAGGAACCTGTTATCGGTATTGTTACCCGTTTTGTGTCACATAAGGGTATTGACCTTATAAAATATGTTTTTGAAGATATAATTGAACTTGGATATAAATTCGCTATTCTTGGTTCAGGTGAAAAGATTTATGAAGATTTCTTCAGCGAAATGCAGGCTCGTTATCCTGATAAGGTCAGCGTAACTATTGGTTTTAATACTGACCTTGCACGAAAGATTTATTCAGGAGCTGATATGTTCCTCATGCCATCGCAGAGTGAGCCTTGCGGTCTTGCACAGATGGTAGCATTAAGATATGGAACAATCCCTATAGTTCGAGAAACAGGCGGACTCCGTGATTCTATCGTCGACTGCGGAGGAAAAGGTGGAAACGGCTTTACATTCAAGACATATAATGCACACGATATGCTTGATTCTGTAAAACGTGCAAAGAATCTCTATGAAAAGAGAATGCAGTGGGGTAAGCTTGTCAGTCGAGCAATGCGCGAAGATTTTAGTTGGAACCGTTCAGCTGAGCTTTACCTCGGGCTTTATAAGGATATTTAATTTTAAAGGCTTCTGACATATTAAAGTCAGAAGCTTTTTATATGATTATTTACTTTTTTTTGACATTATGATACAATTATATAAAACATATTGCAGGTGGGAATTATGAGCAGAGTTTATTATCTTATATCATCAATAATAGGTGCAGAGCTTGCACTTATATTTTTTGAGCTTTCCCGCAAATATTATATCGATCTGTCTTATACGAAATCTCTGATAATATGCCTTTGCGTAATAGTTATTACAATGTTAATTTGCCTTTTACTTCAACAAATCAGATACCTGACACTTGGGAAATTCCTCAATGGTAGAACTGAAAAGAAAATTGCTGTTCTTGAAAAGAAAATTGCAAAATCAGGCGATAAAGTCCTAAGAAGTAAGTTGTATATCTGCCTGTCACAACTATATATTGAGGCAAATGATTTTCCGGGAGCTTTAAAAGCAATAAAACGTGCAAATCCATATTCAGGCTATAGAGCGTTCAATGTTTTCTATACCTTGCCAAGAAAGTATAAGCTTGCATTTTATTTAAAAAGCATATATTTAAATATACTTTTGAATAATCTTCTGTCAGCAACAGATGAAATTTCCTATGGGAAAAAGTATCTAAATAAATATATAAATAATATGAAATATAGTTCAGAAATTAAAAAAAATTTTGCAATGCTTGAATATTCAAAAGGTGATTATATAAAGGCGGAAGATTATATTAGTTCAGCATTTGCTGATAGGAATACTATATGTAAGGATTATGAGCTTTATTTTATCCTCGGCAAGATTTTCTTAAAAACAAACCGATATTCTCTTTTTAAAAATGCAATGGAAAAGGTAATTGAAAATACTGAATCCGAACAGCTTTTAAAGGCTGCAAAGCAACAATTAGTCGACAATATAAGATAAGTTTCCCAATTATTATTATTTATTTCTCCTTTATTGATAATTATGCGTATAAAATTATTATATATGATATTAAATCAAATAAATATTCTATTTTATATTGAAATGTTGGTATATTTTTGATAAAATAGTATAGATAAAAACAAAAAGGAGAATGATAAATGAATAAACTTAAATCAAAAGATTATCTTTTAAGTGTTCAGCATTTGTTTGCAATGTTTGGCGCTACTGTTCTGGTTCCTCTACTTACAGGTCTTAATCCTTCGTTGGCCCTTTTTTCAGCGGGAGTAGGAACATTAATCTTCCATTTCTGCACAAAAATGAAGGTGCCGGTTTTCCTTGGTTCATCGTTTGCTTTCCTTCCTGCTCTTACAGCAGTTATAATGAAAGATGGTAAGGTCGTGCCTGATAATGTACCACTGGCACAAGGTGGTATAGTGATAGCAGGACTTGTCTATGTTGTATTTGCTATTATTGCATATTTCGCTGGAGCAGACAGAATCAAAAAGCTTTTTCCACCTGTTGTTACAG
>JAEWZG010000012.1 GCA_023395435.1 Bacillota bacterium | reverse complement strand
TAAAGTGTGTTATAATAATAAAGATATTTAATGGGAGAGTGAATTATTTGGAAAAATTATATATTCGCGGTGGCAAACCTCTCCATGGACAAGTTGAAATAAGCGGTGCAAAAAATGCAGCAGTAGCAATAGTTACAGCTACAATTCTCGCTGACGGCCCATGTGTACTTGAAAATGTTCCAGAGATTAGTGATATTTCCATCTGTATCCGTATTCTTTATGAAATGGGTGCAAGTGTTAAGATAATAAATAAAAATACAATTCAGATCGATACAAGGGGTATTTTGGAGCCTACTGTTCCATATGACCTTGCTCGTTTAATGCGTGCTTCAAGTTACTTTCTTGGCACATTAATTGGAAGATTCCATAAGGCAAAGGTACCAATGCCTGGCGGTTGTGATCTTGGTGACCGTCCGATCGATCAGCATCTTAAAGCTTTTCGTTCGCTTGGTGCAACTGATGTAATTGAACATGGAATGGTTGAAGTATCAGCAGATAGTCTTATTGGATCTCAGATTTATTTTGATTTCATTACAGTTGGCGGAACAATAAATGCAATGTTTGCTGCTGTTAAGGCTGAAGGTTTAACAATAATTGAAAACGCAGCAAAGGAACCTCACATTGTTGATTTAGCAAACTTCCTTAATTCAATGGGAGCAGATATTATGGGTGCTGGTACTGACGTTATCAAAATCCGTGGGGTAAGTTCATTAAAGGGAACTACTTATGCGGTAATTCCGGACCAGATTGAAGCCGGAACATATATGGTTGCAGCTGCAGCCACAAAAGGTGACGTCATTATAAAGAATGTTATTCCCAAACATCTTGAATCTATTACAGCTAAATTGCGCAAAATTGGCGTAACTGTTATAGAAAATGATGATAGTGTCAGAGTTGTTTATACTGGTCCACTTGAAAAAACAAGCTTAAAAACTATGCCTCATCCAGGTTTCCCAACAGATATGCAGCCACAGTTTTCTACATTATTGTGTCTTGCAAGTGGGACAAGCATAGTAACAGATGATATATTTGATAATCGTTTTCGATTTGTAGCGGAGCTTCGCCGTATGGGAGCTGATATTTCTGTTGATGGCAAGGTTGCAATTATTCAGGGAATTGAATCCTTTACTGGTGCTCCAGTGAAAGCAACTGACCTTCGTGCTGGTGCAGCTATGATTATAGCCGCACTTGCAGCTCACGGTGTAACCGAAATTGACGATATCTTTCATATCGAAAGAGGATATGAAAACATTGATGATAAGCTAAAATTGCTTGGTGCTGATGTTATCAGGAAGACTATTCCAGGTTCATCAATGAGAAAAGCACTATAAATTAAGGAACGTGATACAATGGCAAGAGTTTACCCTTTATTCAGTTCAAGCAAGGGTAATGCGACATTTATCGGCAACCCAACATCAGGTATACTGATTGATGCGGGTGTTAGCTGTAAACGACTATCAGAGGGACTTGAAATATGTGGAATTAATGCTAATGCGGTAAAAGCAATTTTTATTACGCATGAGCATTCAGATCATGTTTCAGGTCTGAATATTTATACGCAGAAGCACAAAATTCCTGTTTATGCACAGGCGAAAACACTTAATTCTCTGATAAAATCAAATAAGATTTCCGCTTACACTAAAACTGAAGTAATAACATCTGACGGGCTTGAAATAAACGATATGTACATAAAATGCTTTTCCACACCTCACGACACAGAACAAAGCTGTGGATACAGAATTAACACAAATGATGAAAGAGTCATTACAGTATGTACTGATCTTGGTAACATAACACCAGAAGTTGAAAGTAATCTCTTTGGTTCTGATCTTGTTCTTCTTGAATCTAACTATGATGAAAAAATGCTCAAAAGCGGAAGATATCCTTATTATTTAAAGAAAAGAATTCTTTCAGACCATGGACATCTTGCAAATAATATCTGTGCAGGTATGGTGAAAAGATTGCTCCAAAATGGAACAACACGAGTAATTCTCGGGCATCTGAGTCAGGAAAATAACACCCCTTTAGTCGCTGAAAAAACAGTGCTCAATGAGCTTAATGATTTTAGCAGGAATAAGGACTACATATTGTCAGTTGCTCCAGTTGCGACAAGTGGCACTTGCTGTGTTTTATAAGGTGAAATTATGCTAACAGTAAATATAATAACAATAGGCAAGCTTAAGGAACAATATCTTCGTATGGCAATTGATGAGTATTCAAAACGCCTTACGGCATTCTGCAAGTTTAGTATATTTGAATTATCTGAACAGCGTTTGTCCGACAATCCTTCACAGAAGGAAGTTGAATCTGCATTAACTGCCGAAGGTAAACAGATTCAGAGTTACCTAACAAAAGGCACATATACATTTGCAATGTGTATTGAGGGCAAACAGTTACAGAGTGAAAAGCTTGCTGAGAAATTTAATGATATTTCATTATCAGGGAAAAGTACAATTAACTTTATCATTGGCAGTTCATTTGGAATATGTGATGATATAAAAAAACAAGCAGATTTCAGATTATCAATGTCAGAAATGACATTTCCTCATCAGCTTGCAAGAGTAATGCTTTCTGAACAGATTTATAGAGCATTTTCGATATTAAACAATTCAAAGTATCATAAATAGCCAAAAGGCTATTTTTATGCAATAAAAAAGCTCCCTATAAAAAGGGAGCTTGATTTTTTATGCTTCTGAGCTACTGCTTGTGCTTTTCTGATTCTTCTGCATTTTCTTTATAACCTTTTCAGGTGAGTATCTGTCATAAGAATCGGTGTTTTTTATTACATTGAGGTCGCTACCCCATGTTGCTGACATCTTTCCAAAATCATCGTTCTTAAGTGATTTAAGAGTATTATTTCTGGCCTCTTTCATAAAATCATCACGTTGTGTTATATCAAGCTTAACGTATACATAAATGTATGTTGTTGTTATTACCATAATAGGTTCATTATATTTTTCCTGCTTAATCATATCTGTTACACCAACTGGATCAACGTACTGCACACCATCATATACTATCTGTTCATTTTCGTAAGGATCCTTTTCTTTGTCAGTATCTGATGAAGACTGTGGTATTCCTGTTGATGCATTATATCTGTTTTCATAATATTCATTAATTAGCTTATCGAAGTTTTCGCCAGCTTTAACCTTTTTGATGTATTCTTCAGCCTTCTTCTTGACTTCCTCTTTGCCAGCGGTGTCAAGCTCTGATCCGTCGTCTTTTTTAAGTATTAAAGGAAGAAGCTTTACTCTTGCATAATTCTTGTTGATTTCTTTATTGATATCTTCCTGTTTGACTTCTTCAAGTCCGCCCTTTTCGTAATATTTGTTGAATATTAATTCGAGCTTCTGATTTGTTGTAAAAATTTTTTCAATTGAGTCCTTACTGATACCGTTTTTTTCATATTCATCACCGGATGATTCCCATGCATTGTCTGTTGCAAGCTTAATAGTTTTATAATCCTTTGATGAAAGTTCAAGACCAAGTTCCTTGAATTTATGATCGACGCCAATCATTTCCTTACATTTGTTGGTTGCATATTCTTCAATATATTCAGGAACCTTCTTGTCGTCAATTTTCTTTGACATTATGTTCTTTTTAGTAACAGAACTATCCTCTGATAGCTTATCTGTAGCATCGTTATATCCTTGAATAGTATAAAAAATATAAACACCGGCATTTATTTTGTTTCCATCAACCTTATTAGCCCAGGTTGTATCTGTATTGGAACAGGCAGATAATGAAACAACCATAGCCAATGCAGAAATGCCAGCAAGTATTCTGGTTTTTATAGACATCCTATAATATCCTCCTTATGAGTAAATATAATATTTAACTTTACTATTATAACTTAAAAAAGCCAAAAAGTCCATACTTATGTTAACATTTTTTAATAGTCTTCAGCACGCCTCTGTTTTCTAAGATTATGTCGTTTTACACCAGCTTCCCACTCCGCTTTTTCATCATCAGTTTCAATCAGAAGTGGCGGTACTTTAGCAGGATTATCATTTTCATCAAGTGCAACAAGTACAAGATATGCATGGTTTATTACCTTCTGTGTTCCATCAAGGGCTTCAACAAAAGTGTCAACCTTAATTTCCATAGAGCTTGTTCCAACGTAGGTTATTTTACCTTTTAAAACAAGCGTGCTGTTTGCATAAGCTGGTGCCTTGAACTGAAGGTTATCAACAGAAGCTGTGGTAACATTGCAGTTTGAATGTCGTCTTGCGACAACAGCAGCAACAATGTCTATCCATTCCATAAGCTGTCCGCCGAATAATCTTTTATAACCATTTATATGACCAGGCATAAGTATCTCAACGTGCTCGGTCATTGAATCGGATACTCTTTTGGGTTTTAGTTCTTTCATAATAACTCCTTAAAATATAAGAATAAATTATATTATTAATATAACACAAGTGCATTGTGATTACAATAAAATAATTGAGTTTAATATATTTAGGATAAATACAAATATAATAATTGATAAGCATGACGTACAAAAGGAATATCGTTGAGATTGAGAAATTAACATGAATATTTCAATAGTCTTGCAATTTATTTTATATATGATATAATTTTATAATTAACATAAAAAATAAAGAGGATAGATATTTTATGCCTGTGTTACAAAAAAAGAGTAGGTCACTTAACCCTACGAGAATAATTGCAATTAGTTTTATTCTTGTTATACTTACTGGTACTTTGCTTTTGTCACTTCCTATTTCAGCAAAAGATGGTAATTTCACTCCAGTTAATCATGCTTTGTTTACGGCAACATCAGCGACTTGTGTTACTGGGCTTGTTATATATGATACCTTCCAGCATTGGACAACATTCGGTCAGATTATAATTCTACTGATGATTCAGGTTGGCGGTCTTGGACTTGTTACGTTTGTTACATTCTTCAATTTTATTATAGGAAAAAAACTTGGACTAAGAAGAATGCAGCTTGCATCTGAATCAGTAAGTGCCGATGGCTTTGATGATGCAAGAATACTTATTAAGAACATTATCAAGTTTACATTATCCATTGAGGCAATAGGGGCGATTATTTTATCAACAGTTTTTGTCCCAGAGTATGGAGCAAGAGGAATATTCAAATCAATTTTTATTGCTATTTCTGCTTTTTGCAATGCTGGCTTTGATATTCTTGGTGATAATACGCCTTTTACGAGTGTTGTAGGATATAATAGCAACCCTGTTATTCTTATTACGATAATGATGTTAATTGTTTGCGGTGGACTTGGCTTTGTTGTATGGAATGACCTTCTTTACTTTAAAAAGACTAAGCGTCTTTATCTTCATACAAAGATAGTATTAATCGTAACTGCATTTCTGATTGCATCAGGAACAATAGCATTCCTGACAGTTGAGTGGGATAATCCACTTACATTGGCAAATATGAGTTTTGGCGATAAGCTGATGAATTCGATGTTCCAGTCTATCAGTTGCAGAACTGCTGGATTTAACTCATTGGATAATGCCAGTCTTGATCCAGTATCAAAAGTATTTTCAATTATACTTATGTATATAGGCGCGGCTCCAGGTTCAACCGGTGGTGGTATAAAAGTCACAACCTTTGCTGTAATATTTATGACAGTTGTCAGCGTATTAAGGAATAAAGAAGATACTACAATTCTTGGCAGAAAAGTTGATAAGTCAACTGTTTATAAGGCACTAACAATTACAATGCTTTCATTAACAGCAATATTTCTTGCAACATTATCAATATTCTATTCATTAAAACAGAATACAACAGTAACAGGACTCGATACACTCTTTGAAGTCGTTTCTGCATTTGCAACAGTTGGATTGTCGGTGGGAATAACTTCTGTTACGAATCTCTTCTCAGAAATTATTCTGATAATAATGATGTTTATAGGTCGAGTCGGTCCGATTGCTGTTGTACTTTTCCTAATGATTAAGGGTGAGGATAAATCAAAGAAGCAGGTTTACCCTGAAGGTAAAATTCTTGTAGGATAAATTTAATGAATAAATTTTTATTCTGCTTGCAAAACTAATTTTAATATGATATACTGTTTTTAAACACGATGACTGAGAGAGTAGTTATCAGATGCTTATTAGAGAATGGGAGCCTGAAGGCTGAAAGCTTCCTTAAGCAGAAAAATAATGAAGTTCACTCACGAGTGGTTTTGCCGAAGATAATTAAAATTTGTAAGTAAAAACGTTAAGTCTGCGTTAAGGACAAGAAAGTAACCGTTATTAATTTGTAACGTCGCTTTTGGTATAATGGGTGGTTTATAAGCAAGCTTTATTGTCTTGTCCCTTATGGGGCAAGACTTTTTATGTTATTAATATAAGGGAGATACGATTAATGGCAACAATATTTTGCTATTCTTCAACAGGGAACAGTCTTTATGTCGCAAAGAAAATTTCACAGGAAATAGGTGCAGATGTAAAACCAATGACATCACAGATAACAAAAACTGAAGATGATTGCATCGGATTTGTTTTTCCATGTTATTATTGGGGACTTCCGTTAAGAGTTGAGGAGTTCATCAATAATTTGGAGATAACCAATAAAAACGCATATATTTTTGCTATAATAACATATGGCTCAACAATAATGGGCATACATGGAATCGTCAAGAATATGCTGAAAAAGAAAGGTTTAAAGCTTTCATATGGTATGAAGATAAAATCTGTTGAGAACTATATCCTTAACTTTAAGGTAAATAATACAGAATATATTTTTAATAAAGCAGATAGACAAATTGATTTGGCAATAAGCAATATAAAATCACAAAAGCAAAATTTTTCTCCTTTTCCTTTTTTTATACATCGTATTGTGCAATCGTTTTTTCCTGCAAATAAACCTGGATGTAACAGTAAATTTACGGTTTCAGATAATTGTACAGGATGTGGAATATGCGAGAAAGTTTGTCTGGTGAAAAATATAAAAATAATTGACGGAAAGCCATCATTTGTGAACAAGTGTGAGCATTGTCTTGGATGTATCCACGCTTGTCCTAGTCAGGCAATAAATTGGAATGGAAAAACTGAAGGTAAACAACGTTATCTTAATCCAAATGTTAAACTTCAGGAGCTTATGAATTTTAATTCTCAACAATAATTATGAGGTGAAATAAATGAAAGAACAACTTTTAAAAATTGAAGAATCCGCAATAGCAGAGCTGTCATCCAGCAATGACATGACAACACTTGAAAATCTTAGAGTAAGGTTTTTAGGTAAGAAAGGTGAGCTAACTGCAATATTAAAACAAATGGGTGGACTGTCCGCCGAGGAACGTCCACTTATGGGACAGCTTGCAAACAAAGTCAGAGCTGACATTGAAAATGCAATTGCTATAAAAAGTGAGGAATTGAAAGCCAAAGAACTTGAAAATGCACTTGAAAATGAGTCAATTGATGTTACTCTTCCTGGAAAGACCGAAACAATCGGAAAGCTCCATCCTTTAAATACTGTTTTAAATGAAGTTAAAGATATATTCCTTGGCATGGGATTTGATATAGCTGAAGGTCCAGAGGTTGAATATAATTATTATAATTTCGATGCTTTGAATCTTCCACCAGATCACCCAGCAAGAGATTTACAGGATACATTTTATATATCCGATAAAGTTGCATTAAGACCACAAACTTCACCTGTTCAGGTAAGAGTTATGGAAAAACAAAAGCCACCAATCAGAATTATCTGTCCAGGCCGTGTTTTCCGTTCTGATGCTGTTGATGCAACTCACTCACCGCTTTTCCATCAGATTGAGGGCTTGGTTGTTGATAAGGGCATAACGATGGCTGACTTAAAAGGAACACTCGAGCTTTTAATGAAGCGTCTTTATGGTGAGGAAGCAAAAATCCGACTCAGACCACACCACTTCCCATTTACAGAGCCTTCTGCCGAGGTTGATGTAATGTGCTTTAACTGTCACGGTGAAGGCTGCAGAATATGTAAGGGCGAAGGATATATTGAGCTTCTTGGCGCTGGTATGGTTCATCCAAAGGTTCTCGCAAACTGTGGAATTGACCCTGATGTATATTCAGGCTTTGCATTTGGTCTTGGTCTTGAAAGAATAGTAATGAGAAGATATGGCATAACTGATATGAGATTGCTTTTTGAAAATGATTTAAGATTTTTGAATCAATTCTAAGCCAAGAAGTATTTTAATAAGCGATTATTACTATTTGTATAGGAGGAAATTGTAATGAATTTATCGATGAAATGGTTGGCAGATTATATTGATGTCGACTGTACTATAAAAGAATTCGTATCAGGAATGACAATGTCAGGTTCAAAGGTTGAAGGATACGAGGTTGAAGGCGAAGAAATCACTAATGTTGTTGTTGGAAAAATCCTTGAGGTTGTACCACACCCGGATTCTGACCATCTTGTTGTGTGTCAGGTTGATGTTGGAAAGGACGCTCCAATCCAGATTGTAACCGGTGCAAGCAATGTTTTTGCAGGTGCTTTGGTTCCAGTTGCACTTGATGGTTCCTCACTTCCAAACGGTGTAAAAATTAAAAAAGGAAAGCTCCGTGGCGTTGAAAGCAACGGTATGCTTTGTTCACTTAGTGAACTTAATCTAACAACTCATGACTTCCCATATGCAATTCCAGACGGAATTTTCATAATTGAAGAAGACTGCAAGATCGGTGAGGATATTCATACTGCTGTCGGAATAAATGACACAAGCGTTGAATTTGAAATCACATCAAACCGCCCTGATTGTCTTTCAGTAGTGGGACTTGCAAGAGAAGCTCACGCAACATTTGACAAGCCACTAAATATTAAAGAGCCTGAATTTAAATCAAATTCAGAAAGTGTTTCAGATTATATTTCAATAAATGTTGATAACACAAAGCTTTGCCCAAGATATATTGCTGGCGTTGTGAAAAACGTAAAAATTGAGGCTTCACCACGTTGGATGCGCGAAAGACTCCGTGCTAGCGGTGTTCGTCCTATCAATAATTTTGTTGACATAACAAATTATGTAATGCTCGAATATGGTCATCCTATGCACGCATTTGACCTTAAGTATGTTGAAAATAATAAAATCGTTGTAAGAAATGCAAAGCAAGGCGAAAAGATTATGACTCTCGATGGCATTGAGAGAGAGCTTTCTGAAGAAATGCTTGTTATTGCTGACGGCAAAAAGCCTGTTGCTGTTGCTGGAGTTATGGGTGGCGAATATTCAGGAATAATGGATGATACAACAACGGTTGTATTTGAGGCTGCTTGCTTTAATGGTGCAAGTGTCAGAAAAACTGCTAAAAAGCTTGGGATGAGAACTGACGCTTCAGCACGTTTTGAAAAAGGACTTGACCCAGCAAACTGTATGATAGCATTAAAGAGAGCTTTAGAGCTTGTTGAAATGCTTGGTTGTGGTGAAATTGTTGGCAATTTTATCGATATTGATAATTCGTATAATACACCCAAAACAGTTGATTTTGATTATAAGTGGAACAATACTTTACTTGGAACAGATATTCCAGAATCAGATCAGATTAAATACCTTGATCGCCTTGGCTTTACGGTTAAAGACGGAAAAATTACCGTTCCAAGCTACAGAATTGATATTGAATGCAAGGCAGATATTGCCGAGGAAGTTGCAAGAATATTTGGTTATAATAATATTCCGTCAACGCTTTTCAAAGGCGTTGCTGAGGCAAAACTAACACCAGAGCAAAAATTTGAAAATCTATTCGAAAAAATTTTTGTATCACTTGGTTACAATCAGATTCTGACATATTCATTCACAACACCAAAGCACTTCGATAAGATGAATTTGCCAAAGGATAGCAAGCTTCGTGATGCTATTACAATTATGAATCCACTTGGCGAAGATACAAGCGTTATGAGAACAACAGCGATTCCTTCAATGCTTGAAATTCTCTCAAGAAATTATAATAATAGAAATGCTTATGCACGTCTATTTGAAATTGCAAATGAATATATTAAAACAGAAGAGGATAAGCTACCTAACGAACCTGAAAGACTTATTATTGGTGGATATGGTAATGACTATGACTTCTATACAATAAAAGGTGCAATCGTTGAAGCGTTGAGAACTTTAAGAATTTCGGATTATGAAATCATTAATTTTACTGATGATGAGTTAGTACCTGAACTTAACTGCTTCCACCCAGGAAGAAAAGCAATAATCATTAAGGACAGTCAGGTTTTAGGTCATTTTGGTGAAGTTCATCCAACTGTTCTTAAAAATTACGAAATTGGTACACGAGCTTATGTCGGAAAGTTAAATATTCCTGAAGCGTTTAATCTTGTTGATGATGAAGCACAATATAAGCCATTGCCAAAATTTCCAGCTACATCAAGAGATTTAAGTCTTATCTGTGATGAAAAGCTTCCTGTTAGTGAAATTGAAAAGGTAATTAAAAAAGGCTGCGGAAAAATTCTTGAAGATGTTAAATTGTTTGATGTATATCAGGGTAAACAAATTGAAGAGGGTAAGAAGAGTATTTCTTATTCACTGATTTTACGTTCGCCAGATGCAACACTAACAGATGAACAGGCTGACAATGCAGTAAGAAAAGTTCTGAAAGTTTTGTCAGAAATCGGAGTAGAATTAAGAGGTTAAAAAATACAAAAAATTGTTGATATTTTTTGATAAATCGGGTATAATATAGTAAAGTAATTATTAAGGAGGAAAGAATATGAATGATCAGACAGTTACTTTTACAGTGAATCAGGACAAAGAAAAAGAATTAAAAAAGACTTTGACTACTATCTATGATGCATTGCGAGAAAAAGGTTATAATCCAATTAATCAGATTGTCGGTTATATTCTTTCTGAAGACCCGACATACATAACCACATATAACAATGCCAGAAGTCTCATTCGTCACCTTGACAGGGATGAACTCTTACAGGTTCTTGTAAAAGCATATCTTGACGAATAAAAATTTATGAAAATTGCTATAATCTTAATAACCAAAGAATGTGAAGTCTTCTTCACATTCTTTTTAAATTTAAAGAAATAGTGGTTTTCTTTAAGATGATAATTACCTTCAATAAAAAAAAGATAACAGGGGAAAATAACTTTATAGCACTTAATTTTTAAAATTTTAATAAGAAGGTAGAATGATATGAAAAAAGCTATACTAATTCTTTGCTTGATTTTTTTGCTAACATCCTGCTCTAAAAATACTGATAACAACAGTAGCACGTCATCAGAAAGTGAAAAAACGACTACTTCAGTCTCTGCCAGTGAACTTGACAGGGATATCCCAACGAACAATAGCCTTCCTTTTGATAGTGATAGTTCGGATAATACAGATTCTAAAATCCCTGCTGTTTCACAAAAGCTTTCTGACGATGAAATTTCAAATCTTAATACTAAAAAATGCGGTTATGGTCAGGGTTTAAGACTAGATAAGGATAATAGACCATATGGTGCTCTTGATTTCAACTCAGCATTCAATAAGTACAATAGTTTTGCAATCAAAGAAGATCAGAAAAAAGTCATATATCTAACTTTTGATCAGGGATATGAAAATGGTTATACTGCAAAAATTCTTGATGCATTAAAAGAGAAAAAAGTGAAAGCAACATTTTTTGTTTTAACTGATTACGTTAAGCGAAATCCTGAATTAATAAAAAGAATGATAAATGAAGGGCATACAATTGGCAATCATTCTGTCCACCATTATTCTATGCCAACTTTGGATATTAATACTGCCAGGAAAGAAATTACAGAGCTTCATGATTATATGATATCCGAATACAATTATACTATGTATCTTTTCCGTCCACCAATGGGTGAATATTCTGAACAATCACTTGCTATAACACAATCATGTGGGTATAGAACAGTATTATGGAGCTATGCGTATGCCGATTGGGATTCAAAAAAGCAAATGAGCCCGTTAGCTGCATTAGAAAAAGTGAAAAAAGCTGTACATCCTGGATGTATTTATCTCCTTCACTCCGTTTCATCAACTAATGCTAGCATTCTTGGAGATCTGATTGACAACCTTAAAGCAGAAGGATATTCTTTCGATATTCCTCAGTAATTTATATGAAAATACAATACTCAAAAAAGTATTGTATTTTTTTTGATTAGTGACTAACTATTTTGTTATAAATCACAAATATAATGTAAAAATATTGACAATTTTTACATTACTTATTATACTTATTATTGTTTAAATAATAAATTAAAAATATATTAAGGAGATTGTTTATGAGCAAAAAAGCTTTAGCGCTTAAAATTACTGCAATTTCACTTGCTATTATAATTATTGGGGGGCTATCTGCATTCTTTTTTGTAAAACCTTTTAGATATTCTATAGAGAATGCATTAATGAGACCTTCAAAGTTGTATGCAAAAGCAGAAAAAAAGTATGTTTCTGAAAAATCAGAGACATTAGGTGCAATGTATGAAAAATTATCAGATACTATTACTGGCAAATTTGAAATAGGTTATAATACAAGCACAAAGGTTGAGTTCGGTGAAGACTTTGTAAAAGAAGCTAACATTGATGGACTCAAGAGCGTTACATTAAAAACAAACAATGGCTTTAAAGGAACACTAAGCGCACAGAATTATTCTTTGCTTTACAATGACAAGAATATTATTTCTGTCAATACAGTTATAGATCTTGATAAGAAAACAGCTTTTATAAAAGTTCCTGAATTGAGTAGTGCATATCTTTCAGTTGCTGAAAAGGATTTAAATGCTTTGCTTGAGAACAGTGGTCTGTCAATGAACGAACTAACAAAATTCAACAGTGCGTCTAAACTTCCAATTGGTGATGCTGATATAAATGCAAAGGATCTCGCACTTTCAGATAAAGAAGTTGAAAAAGCAATCAAGAGATATACTGATATACTTATTGATTCTTCAAAGGAAGTTGAAAAAGATACAGTTAAAGGTAGTATTGATGGTGTTGATTATAAGTATATAGCTCTTGAAAACAAAATTAAGTATAAGGACCTTTTCACAATTGGTGAAGATGCACTTAAAGAGCTTAAAAAAGATGATACAATCAAGAATATGATTATAAAATCAGCTGGAATTACAGAAGAACAGTATGATAAAGGTATCGATCAACTTATTACTGCAATAAATTCTGACAACAAAGAGGAAGCTTTCGGTGAGGATATTGACCCTAGCGATACATTCTGTACAATTACTACATATATCAATAATTCCCGTGAAGTAATGGGTAGGGAAATTGAAACAAGCGCATCAGGCAAGGAAGCATCTTTAGGATATATTAAAATTGATAATGACAAGAAATACGCTTTATCAGTATGGGCAAAAGAGGATGGCGAGGATGTTCTCTCTATTGAAGGCTCAGCAAAGAAAAAGAGCGGAGCACTTACAGGAACATTTGAATGCATGGCAATAGACGAAAAAGAAAAATCAGAATGCATTGTATCATTGGAAGATGCTGAAATTGTTGACAAAGAGAATATGCTTGTTAGCGGTAAACTTACATATGAAGAAAAAGCAGATGGCAAAAATACTCAGCTTGTTATGGATTGTTCAGTAAAGAACAAGAAGCAGACTGTAAAGGTTACAGTTAATCAGGATAAGAAATCATTAGGCTCAATTGAAACAAGCTACGAAAAAACAGAAGTTTCTGATATTAAGTTACCTGGTTCAGATGCAAAAGTATATGATGTAAATACACAGATGGAAGATTACCTCGGAACCATTGATGCTCAGGGCTTTACAAAAACTCTTACAGATGCACTTGGCGAAGATTTAGTAAAACAGCTTATGACTGCAGCTACTACTATTAAACAGTCTGGCTCAGAAACTCCATCAATTGAAGATGATGAGTTTAATGTTGACGATGACTATGATGAGGTCGAAGAACCTTCTGATGTGGAATATAAGTACGATTTTAAAAATCTTAAGGTTGTTATGAACGGTAAATCTACAGCATTCCCATGCCCAGCTTCTCTTGTAAAAGATAAAATAATTTGGGAAGATGCTACTGTTGATGCTGATGATATTACTTTTGGTAAGTTAATCGGTACTGACGGAAAAGAAGATTATGCCGTTTCTTTAAGAGGAAGAAATAAAACAGCATCTGAAGCTTCAATGGATAAAGGTGTAGTTGAAAGAATTAGTATGTATTCATCAGCAAATGGAAGATTTGATTTTTCTGTAAATGGCATAAAAAATGGATCTACAATTGCAGAAATAAACAATGCATTTGGTATAAAGGCAACAGATTCAACACTAATTAATATTGTTGATACAAATTCGGAACGGAATGTTATATCATTCTATATTAGTAATGGTAAGGTTTCTTCACTAACTCTTGATATGTGGAAATATTAATATCTAATAGTAAAAGGTCTCATGATTACATGAGACCTTTTTATAATATTTAAAATAAAAAGCAGCCCTAAATAAATCTGGCTGCTTTTGCATTTTATTCAATAACAGTATAGTGTTCTGAAGCACTTTCTTTAGTTGCATAATCACTTATTGAAAGTATTTTCACCTTTAATGGCTTCTGCCCAAGGTTTATTTCAATGATATCATCAATCTTGACATCGTAAGAAGCCCTAGCAATCTTTCCATTAACAACAATTTTACCAGCATCACAGGCCTCATTTGCAATAGTCCTTCTCTTAATAAGCCTTGTTATTTTAAGATATTTATCCAAACGCATGTATAATTCCCCTTAAATAAAAAGAAATCGGCGCAAGGCCGATTTCTGTATGATAGCAAATACTACTTTGCAACTGCATCCTTAAGAGCCTTACCAGCTTTGAAAGCAGGAACTTTCTTAGCAGCAATATTAATCTTTGCCTTTGTTTTAGGGTTGATACCTTCTTTAGCTTTACGCTCACGAACTTCAAAAGTACCGAAACCAACAAGTTGAATCTTTTCGCCATTAGCTAATGAATCAGAAATAGCAGAAATTACTGATGTAAGAGCCTTTTCAGCATCTTTCTTTGTGTAATCAGTATTCTCTGCGATAAGGTTTACTAAATCTGTCTTTGTCATTTTTTTCATCCTCCAGTAATATTTTTTAACGGGTAAACCATTAAATTTTTTATTTTGCCTTGTGCCAGTAGGCATCAAGAACATCTATGCTAAGGGATTTCATATCTATCCCATCTAGCCTTGTGAGGTTTTCGACCGATTCAAAACGGTTAATAAATTTATTGCACGCCTTCGTTAGAGCTTCTTCACTGTTAATACCAAGCTTTCTTGCAACATTAACACATGAGAAAAGTACATCGCCAAGCTCGTCTAATATCTGATCTTCTTGCCCAATCTGAATGGCATTGTCAAGTTCATCAACCTCACCACGTAAAGCAGAGAAAGCAGAATTTACATTTTCAAAATCCATTGAAGCCTTGCTGGCTCTCTTGCCGATTTTTTCGGCTTTTATAAGAGCAGGGAGTACATCAGGTACATTCCGTAAAGTCTCAGTATAACTTTTTGTTCCCTTGACTTCATTTTTGATGTTTTCCCAGTTTGTGAGAACCTGTTCTGTATTGTTAATTTTAATCTCACCAAAAACATGAGGGTGTCTGATAATAAGCTTATGACATAATTCATTTACTACATCATTAAATGTAAATGAATCTTTTTCAGCTTCCATCTGAGCATGAAAAATGACCTGCAATAAGACGTCACCAAGTTCTTCTCTGAGTAATGCTGTGTTTTTTGTGTCAATAGCCTCAATAACTTCGTATACTTCTTCAATAAAATTGTTTCGTATTGATGAGTGAGTCTGCTCTTTATCCCAAGGGCAACCATTTTCACTTCGAAGAATTTGCATAATATTTACAAGG
>JAEWZG010000153.1 GCA_023395435.1 Bacillota bacterium | reverse complement strand
ATGAGCATAAATTCTATATTTTAACTCCAGATACAAAAAATCCTTACAAACAACTTTACACACAGAACTAAATAGTATATAATATTAAATTAAGTGAATGTGAGTTAATCTCACTTACTTGCAGATATTCAAATTCCTCGCCATAATGACGGGGAGTTTATACTGTAACGGAATAATCAATAAGTACGGAGGTGTTATTATGAACATTACAAAGAATGAAGCTATACAGTTTGTAGAGCAGAATGATGTAAAGTTTGTCAAATTGGCGTTTTTTGATGTATTCGGGAAAATGAAGAATATCAGTATTTTAGCGTCAGAACTACCACGTGCTTTTGAAACAGGAATTGGTTTTGATGCATCCTGCGTAAGAGGATTTATGCAGGTAAATGAATCTGATCTTATACTATTTCCTGATCCTGGTACTCTTACAGTTCTTCCGTGGAGACCACAGCAGGGTAGAGTTGTTCGCTTATATTGCAATATTCGGTACCCTGACGGAACTCCTTTCGAAGGCGACGGCAGATATATCTTAAAGAATGCAATGCTTGAGGCACAGGAGCATGGCTACACTGTTCAGATAGGATCTGAATGCGAATTTTATCTTTTTAATCTTGACGAAAACGGCAATCCAACCAAAATCCCACAGGATTTTGCTGGATATTGCGATGTTGCACCAGCTGACAAGGCTGAGAATGTCCGCCGTGAAATATGTCTGGCTCTTGAAGAAATGGGTATTATGCCTGAATCTTCACATCATGAGTCTGGACCTGGACAGAATGAGATAGATTTCAAATACAGCAACGCACTTGAAGCTGCAGATAATCTTCAGACCTTTAAGAGTGTTGTAAAAAGCATTGCTTCAAGAAATGGTCTGTACGCATCTTTTATCCCACTGCCGTTGTATAATTCCTGCGGAAGCGGTCTGCATATTAATTTTTCACTACTTAGTAACGGTATAAATATTTTTGAAGCGAACAAAACTAAGCACTCAAACGCCGCTGAAAGTTTTATTGCCGGTATACTTAACAGGGTAAGAGAAATGACATTGTTTTTAAACCCTATAACAAATTCCTATCTAAGGTTTGGTAGGGGTGAAGCTCCTCGGTATATCTCGTGGTCACATCAGAACCGTTCACAGCTAGTCAGAATTCCTGCAGCTACTGGTGAATTTTCAAGAATGGAATTAAGATCTCCTGATCCATCCTGCAACCCTTATGTTGCTTTTTCATTATTGATTTACGCTGGAATTGAGGGAATCAGGAATAGTAGTCAACTTCCGCAAGCTATTGACTTAAATCTGTACGAGCAAGTGAATGAACAGACTCTGCATCTTCAAAAGCTCCCGTCTTCTTTATCAGAAGCACTTGAGCTTGCAAAAGAAAGTGATTTTATTAAATCTAATCTTAATGATAAAATTTATAAATCATTTCTTAATGAAAAGCAGAAAGAATGCACAGAGTACGAATCCTCTGATGACCGTGAAATTTTTGAAGACAAAACATATTTTCTAGATTTCTAATATCTGTTTCTTTTAGGGGGAATGAGTAGATGCAGAGTGTACTCCTCGTATCGAGTAGTGAAAAAAGTACAGATATGCTCGTTTCACTTTTAAAGTCGGAAAACTCACCTTTAATATCAACAGTCAGTAATGGTGCAGAGGCAAGGCGAACTCTCATTGAATATGATTATGATTTAGTTGTAATCAATGCACCGCTTACCGATGAATTCGGGCATGAGCTTGCTATGAGAGCTACTGAAGATACAACTTCAGCAGTGGTACTTATAACAAAAGCAGAAATTGCCGATCAGGTATCATCAAAGGTTGAAAATTACGGAGTACTGGTAGTAACAAAGCCGATAAACAGAATGATGTTTTTTCAGGCAGTGAAACTTGCCTGTGCAACAAGGCAGAGATTACTTGGCTTTCAAAATGAAAACATGAAACTTCAGAACAAGATTGAGGAGATAAGACTTGTTGACAGGGCTAAGTGTGCACTCATACAATATCTTAATTACACAGAACAGCAAGCACACCGATACGTTGAAAAACAAGCTATGGATATGCGAATTTCTAAAAAAGAAGTCGCACTTGGCATATTAAAAACATATGAAATATAAATGGAGGGTGAGAATATGGAGCATAAGGCATATTTGATTTTGGAAAACGGCACTATATTTGAGGGGAAAAGCTTCGGTAGTTCAGGCGAAGTTGTTGGAGAAATTGTTTTCACAACAGCTATGACTGGATATCTTGAAACGTTGACTGATCCAAGTTATTATGGGCAAATTGTTGTTCAGACATTTCCGCTTATTGGAAACTATGGTATTATCCCATCAGATTTTGAGAGTAAGCAGCCGCATTTAAAAGCGTATATCGTTAAAGATTGGTGTCAAGAGCCTTCGAATTTTCGTTGTGAGGGTGATCTTGACACTTTTTTAAAGTCAGCGGGAATAATTGGACTTTATGGAATTGATACCCGAGCTCTCACAAAAATAGTTCGTGAACATGGCGTAATGAACGGTAAAATCGTACAGGAAGGTTCAAGTACATGTCTTTCTCTTGATGAACTTGAAAACTATACAATAATAGACGCCGTAAAATCAGTTACCTGCGATAAGGAAGCAACATTTAAACCCGATGAAATAAAGCACAAGGTAGTACTTTGGGACTTTGGTGCGAAATCAAATATAAGACGTGAGCTTGTAAATCGTGGTTGCGAAGTAATTGAAGTTCCGTCATATACAACAGCAGAAAGAATCAAGGAGCTTGCTCCGGATGGAATAATGCTTTCAAACGGCCCTGGCGATCCAGCTGAAAATGTTGAAATTATAAGCGAGCTTAAGAAGCTTGTTTCTGCTAAAATTCCGACCTTCGGAATATGCCTCGGACATCAGCTTTTAGCTCTATCACAAGGTGCAAAAACTGAAAAGCTTAAATACGGTCATCGTGGAGCAAATCAGCCAGCACTTGAAAAAGAAACAAGCAGAGTTTATATAACAAGCCAGAATCATGGATACGCTGTTGTAAATGATAGTATTCCAGCAAATGCAAAAATCAGTTTTGTTAATGCAAATGACAATACCTGTGAGGGAGTCGAATACACAGATATGCCTGCATTTTCAGTTCAGTTCCACCCTGAAGCTTCAGCAGGACCACTCGATACAGCATTCCTGTTTGACAGATTTATTAAGTTAATAGAGGGAGGAAATAAATAATGCCTTTAAATAAAGATATTAAGAGAGTAATGGTAATCGGTTCAGGGCCTATAGTAATCGGTCAGGCTGCTGAGTTTGACTATGCAGGAACGCAGGCCTGTCGTGCTTTGAAAGAAGAAGGACTTGAAGTAATTCTAATTAATTCAAATCCTGCTACTATAATGACAGATAATGCGATGGCAGATAAAATCTATATCGAACCTCTTACTCTTGAAACTGTAAAAAGAGTTATAAAGAAAGAACGTCCTGACAGCCTTCTTTCAACACTTGGCGGACAGACAGGTCTTACCCTTTCAATGCAGCTTGCTAAGTCAGGCTTCCTTGAAGAATATGGTGTTAAGCTTCTTGGTGCAAACCCAGAAACTATTGATAAGGCAGAAGACCGTCAGATGTTCAAGGATACTATGGAATCTATCAATCAGCCTTGTATTCCATCAGTTGTAGTAACAGATGTAGAAAGTGCAGTAAAATTCGCTGATGAAATCGGTTATCCAGTTATCATCCGTCCTGCATTCACACTTGGTGGTTCAGGCGGAGGAATTGTAAATAACCTTGAAGAACTCCTTGAGATAACAAGAAACGGGCTTGAACTTTCACCAATTCATCAGGTTCTTGTTGAAAAATGTATCGCTGGCTGGAAGGAAATCGAGTTTGAAGTTATGCGTGATAGTGTCGGAAATGTAATTACTGTCTGCTCAATGGAAAATTTTGACCCTGTCGGTGTTCATACAGGTGACAGTATCGTTATTGCTCCTTGCGTAACATTATCAGATAAAGAATATCAGATGCTCCGTTCAGCTGCATTGAATATTATTTCAGAACTTAAGGTAGAAGGCGGATGTAACTGCCAGTTTGCATTGAACCCTGATAATTTTGAATATGCAGTAATTGAAGTAAACCCTCGTGTATCCCGTTCATCTGCTCTTGCTTCAAAAGCAACAGGATATCCGATAGCAAAGGTTGCAGCAAAAATTGCAATAGGCTATACACTGTCAGAAATCAAGAATGCAGTAACAGGAAAAACAGCAGCTTGCTTCGAGCCTACTCTTGACTATGTAGTAGTAAAGCTCCCAAAATGGCCTTTTGATAAATTTGTTTATGCAAGAAGAACTCTTGGTACACAAATGAAGGCAACTGGCGAAGTTATGGCTATAGGCGCTACTTTTGAAGAAGCTATAATGAAAGCAGTTCGCGGTGCAGAAATCGGACATGACTGTTTGATTAGTCCAAAATTCGATAAATTCACAGATGATGAAATCAGAGCAAAAATTGGTGAGTGCAATGACTTAAGACTTTTTGTTGTATATGAAGCTCTCCGTCGTGGCATTACAAAAGAATATATCCATGAAATAACAAAGATTGATTTATGGTTCTTATCAAAGCTTAACAAGCTAATTGACTGTGAAAGAGAACTTGCAAAAGGCGAGCTTGATGAATGCCTATATAAAAAGGCAAAATTCCTTGGCTATCCTGATAAAGTTATTACAAAGATTTCAGGCTGCGAGATTAAAAAGCCAGCACGTGCTTCCTTTAAAATGGTTGATACTTGTGCGGCTGAATTCTCTGCGGAAACACCTTACTTCTATTCAAGCTATGATAAGGAAGACGAAGCAAGTGAATTTATAAAGCGCCATAATGATACAAAGCCAACAGTAATAGTATTCGGTTCAGGTCCTATCCGTATCGGTCAGGGAATTGAATTTGACTACGCTTCTGTACATTGTGTATGGGCACTAAAAAAACAGGGCTATCAGGTTGTTATCGTGAATAACAACCCTGAAACTGTATCGACAGATTTTGATACAGCTGACAGACTTTATTTTGAACCTTTAACAAACGAAGATGTTATGAACATAATTGAAGTTGAAAAGCCGGTCGGTGTTGTTGTTGCATTCGGTGGACAGACAGCAATCAAGCTTACAAAATATCTTTCTGAAAATAACGTAAATATTCTTGGTACACCAGCAGATAGTATTGATGCTGCTGAGGATAGAGAAAGATTTGATGAACTTCTTGAACGTCACAACATTAAGCGTCCTGAAGGTTTCACAGTAATGACAGCTGAAGAAGCTCTCACAATTGCAAACAGAATTCAATATCCTGTTCTTATGCGTCCTTCATATGTTCTTGGTGGACAGAACATGATTATCGCATTCAATGATGATGATATCAAGGAATATATGGAGATTATCTTAAGACAAGGAATTGAAAATCCAGTTCTTATAGATAAATATCTTAATGGTACAGAAATTGAAGTTGATGCAATCTGTGATGGAGAGGATATCCTTATCCCTGGTATTATGGAGCATATTGAAAGAGCTGGTATTCACTCCGGTGACTCAATAGCAGTATATCCCGCATGGAATGTAAGTGACGAACTTACAGAAAGAATTATTGATTGCTCAAAGAAGCTTGCAGTTTCACTCAATACAATGGGACTTGTAAACATCCAGTATCTAATCTATGAAAATGAGCTTTATGTAATTGAAGTTAACCCACGTTCTTCAAGAACAATTCCTTATATCTCAAAAGTAACAGGTGTTCCAATGGTTGAACTTGCAACACGTGCAATGCTCGGCGAAAAGCTTGCAGATATGGGATATGGCACAGGTTTATACAAGAATTCACCATATGTTGCAGTAAAAGTTCCTGTATTCTCATTTGAAAAGCTAATCGACGTTGATAACCACCTCGGTCCTGAAATGAAATCAACAGGTGAAGTTCTCGCAGTAGCAAATACTCTTGAAGAAGCTTTATATAAAGGACTTATTGCCGCAGGCTATAAGCTAGGCAAAAAGGGTGGAGTTCTCTTTACAATAAGAAACAGTGATAAGCCTGAAATTGCGCATACAGCAAAATCCTTCTACGATCTTGGATTCACTTTATACGCTACAAAGGGTACTGCTGCAGTTCTCACAGAGCATGGTATTCCTTCAATAACAGTTGATAAAATCCATGAATCTGATAATAATACGCTTACACTTATTGAAAGTGGAAAGATTGACTATGTTATCTCAACTTCATCAAAGGGTAGAATCCCAACCCGTGACAGTGTTAAGATTAGAAGAAAAACAGTTGAGAGAAATATACCTTGTCTTACATCTATTGATACAGCAAACGCAATTGCTTCAAGCCTTAAGAGTAAGTACTCAGAGCAGTCAACAGAGCTTGTAAACATCAATGATATGAGAAAAGAAAAGCAGACTCTTGAATTCACAAAAATGCAGGGTTGCGGAAACGACTATATTTACTTTAATTGTTTCGACCAGAGAATTGACAATCCGGAAGGACTATCACTTCGTCTTTCAGACAGACATTTTGGTATCGGTGGCGACGGTGTTGTAATTATCCATCGTTCAGATGTCGCTGATGCACAGATGAGAATGTTCAACCTTGATGGTTCAGAAGGCAAAATGTGTGGTAATGCAATCCGTTGTGTTGCGAAATTCCTTCGTGATAACAAACTTGTCGAAAAGGATACAATGTCTATAGAAACCTTGAGCGGTATCAAAACGCTTGAACTTCTCTATCATAATAAGGAAGTACAATATGTAAAGGTTGATATGGGTAAGGCAGAACTTAATCCAAAGCTTATTCCAGTAAATCTTGGCGGTGACAAAGTAGTTGATAAAAAGGTTCAGATTGACGGTGAAGATTATTCTATTACCTGTGTTTCAATTGGTAACCCTCATTGCGTAGTATTCCAAAACAATGTTGATACCCTTGACATTGAAAAGCTTGGTCCAAAATTTGAGCATTCATCACTTTTCCCTGAACGTGTAAATACCGAGTTTGTTAAGGTTCTCGACCGCAACACAATAAAGATGCGTGTATGGGAACGAGGAAGCGGTGAAACATGGGCTTGTGGAACAGGTGCTTGTGCTGCTGCAGTTGCTGCAGTTGAAAATGGCTTCTGTAATAAGAATGAGGAAATTACTGTTAAGCTTCTTGGTGGCGATCTTAAGATTGTTTATACAGATGAAACAGTTTATATGACAGGTAATGCACAGACAGTTTATAAGGGAAGTATTGTAATTTAATCTGGCGTAAATATTGAAATAATTACTTTAATATGATAAAATGTAGATAGTTAGTCAATTCTAACTATCTACGAATATTTTTGAGAGGGCGATGTTATGGCAAGTATAAATGAAAATTTCAGAAATCTAAAAGAGAATTATCTTTTTGCAGATATTGCAAAAAGAGTAAAAGATTATACAATAAATAATCCTGATAAAAAAGTTATTCGTCTTGGTATCGGTGACGTCACTCTGCCTCTTGCTCCTGTTGTTGTTGAAGCAATGAAAAAAGGATGCGACGAATTGGGACTAAAAGAAACCTTCAAGGGCTATCCTGATTATGAGGGCTATGAATTTTTAAGACAGGCTGTTTCTGATTATTATAAGAGCAATGGTGTTATTGTAAAAGCCGATGAAGTTCTTATTTCAGACGGTGCAAAGAGTGATTGCGGAAATATCGCAGACATTTTCGGAGCAGACAATACTGTTCTTGTTACTGATCCTGTTTATCCGGTTTATGTTGACTCAAATATTATGGCAGGCAGAAAAATTATTTACGCTGACTCAACAAAAGAAAATGGCTTCGCTGCAATGCCTGATAATAATGTTAAAGCAGATATAATTTATTTGTGTTCGCCAAACAACCCAACAGGCTCAGTCTATACAAAGCAGCAGCTTAAGGAATGGGTTGATTATGCACTTGCAAATAATGCTGTTATCCTCTTTGATTCAGCTTATGAAGCTTACATTCAGGATCAATCAATGCCAAGAAGTATATTTGCTGTTGAAGGTGCAAGAAAATGCGCAATAGAATTCTGTAGTCTTTCCAAAACCGCAGGTTTTACTGGAACACGTTGTGGTTATACAGTAATTCCTCACGACCTTGAGATGAAGAATTCAGATGGCGAAACAGTCAATATCTATAAGCTATGGTACAGACGTCTTGCTACAAAATTCAACGGCGTATCTTATCCAGTTCAGTGTGGTGCTGCAGCAGTATTTACAGCAGAAGGACAGAAGCAGATTAAAGAGAATATCGCTTACTATATGGATAACGCGAAGATTATTGCCGATGCTCTTACTGAAATGGGCATATGGTTCACAGGCGGGAAGAACTCACCATACATCTGGCTCAAGTGTCCTAATAATATGGGTTCATGGGAATTCTTTGATTATCTGTTAAATAATGCAAACGTTGTCGGAACACCAGGTGCAGGCTTTGGTAATAACGGCGAAGGCTATTTCAGACTTACAGCCTTTGGTGATAAGGACGCAACAAAAGAAGCAGTAAGAAGAATAAAAGAACTTTTAAGTAAATAAAATAAAAACGGTAGAGCAATCTACCGTTTTTATTTTACTGAAAGGTGGAGCGTTAAGCGAAGGTGAATAATTATGTAGTAATCTTTTGTTTGTTCATTTCCTCATATTTGAGTTTTGTTGCGAGGCCGCCACGAATATGACGTTCCTGCTTATTAAGTTCCAAAATTTCTTTTACCTGAGCATGTAATTGTGGTTGAATTTTCGGTAGTCTTTCAGATACGTCTTTGTGTACTGTTGATTTGCTTATTCCAAACTGTTTTGCACAGGCACGGACAGTTGATTTATTTTCCAGAATGTACTCGCCAAGTATTACGGCACGTTCACAGTCTTTAGGTAGTTCCTTCAATACTCTCACTCCAATACAAAAGGTT
>JAEWZG010000131.1 GCA_023395435.1 Bacillota bacterium | reverse complement strand
TTCTCATGAGTATTTCATCGAGTTGTTCAAGCAACGAGGTGGTCTCGAAGATATACATATCCACCATTGCTTCCATGCTTTCATCAATTCTGGCCATAAACTCACCTGCTTAATAAAATTTTAATCTGGCTAAAAATAAAAAACGAGCAAAATCAAGTATTATTATCTTTTTTATACATTATAACTCAAAAATAACTTTACTACAATAGAAAAATGATATATTATATAAATAAAGTTTATGAATTCAATCAAAGGAGTGGGAATACATGGCAGATCTTTTAAGAATTACCCAGCTGGTTAATCCGAAGAATTATACTAATGCTTCCCGCCCTATTGCACAATCTGATACTATCTTCAATCTGGTAGATTTAACAAAAATTATTAAGACGAACGATAAGACTCAGGACTTCAGGCAAACTAATAATTCAACCGCCGAGCCTAATCCAAATTTTGTTTCTGATATGGAACTTAACATTTCAAAAAGCCCTTCTTTTTCGACTTCTCTTCTAAAAGGTATCTTAAGTGATGATTTTGTCAATCAGATTCTCCAATCAGGCTCACCTGAGGTTATTAATGAATTCAACGAATTTGCAAGAAATATATTTCTCCAAGGCGACGGGATAGCCACCGATCTTGCCACGCAACAAAAGGGAGCCACCAGCTTTAATGGTGAAATTTTTGATATTATCAGACAGCTTTCTGCTGAGAATAATACTCCTGAGGTAAAAAGTGCAATTGCACAGTTTTTAAAAAGTGCCTTTACACTCCAATCACAAAATTCTCTGATAACATCACTTTCTATAAGTTTTGCTTATCTTTCATCCGCCCTATTCCCAAGCAAGAATCTTTCACTGCAGCTTTTTGAAATGGCGCAGCAGCTTGCCAAGCCTGATTCCGCCTTGAATTTTTCTCAGCTTAAAGAGCAGGCACTAAAGCTTCTTGATCAGGTTTCAAACAGCCTTATTGCAACAGACAAAATCAAAAACCTTGTTTCACTTTTAAAATATAATATTTCACGCTTTAATGACAATCCCTCTACGCTTGAGAAATCTTTTGAAAATATGCTTCGCCACCTCCCCGATGGTGATTTAAAAGAACAGCTTAAAGGGGCATTTTTAAAATTTACTCAGGGCAATTCTATTCCTGAGCTTGCGAAGCGCGCATTGAATACCGATAATCAAAACTATGCCAATACAGATAAATCAACATTTAAGCTTTCAGATATGGCAAAGGAATTCACACAACATTTCTCTCCTGAAAATTTCAATAATGAACTTAACACGGTTGCACAACAACTTGCTAAAATGATAGATAACAACGGTAAGCACCCGACAATTTCACTCGGTGATGCAACAGCTTCACTCAAGGATATGCTTAATCTTGTTTTGCCTCAAAATGCAGAGAATGAAGTTTCACAGTTTCTTGAAAATTTCAATCAAACAAAGGACCTTAATGCTCTTGTTAACAGATTAAGCTACATTCTTAATAACATCGACAGTTATGAAATCAAGTCTTCACTTTCGCAGATTATGAACAACCTTCTCACCGCACTTTCACATTCTGATGATGTTGTTTATAATCAGCCGTCTTCAATGGATTATCTTGCGTCGTTCCTTTCAAAAACCTTGAATAATGAAAACATCGTTCATCTTGGAATCGTCGAACCCCATGGTCTTGTACACAGTATGCTTACTGCACCTGGTGTGTTTACTCCACTTCTTCACTATGTTCTGCCTGTCAAAATCGGAGACGTAAAATCATTCGGTGAAATATGGATTGACAACAAAACCGTTGAAACGGGTGAAGAATCGGACAGTAATCACATTTTCATTTCATTTGATATCGAGCATGTCGGCGTTTTTGAGCTTGAAATGCAAACAGATAAAAAAAATATTAATGTTAATCTGTACTGTCCACATGGGCTTGAAAAATATTTCTCAACCTTAAAACCGCAATTTGTTGAGGTAGCAAAAAAAGCAGGCTATTCAATAAACTCATCAAGCATCCGTCCGCTTATTAAGGTCCGTAATCTTGTTGATGTGTTCCCACGTATATCAGAAAGGAGAAGTGGTCTTAATGTCAAAATATAAGCTTTCTCCTAACAAAGCTGCTGTTGCGCTCAAGTATAATCCCGATAAGGATTATGCGCCTGTTGTTGTAGCTTCTGGTCACGGTCCTGTCGCTGACAAAATTATTGAAGTTGCCGATCAAAACGGCGTTCCTGTATTCAGAGATGACAGTACAGCTGCAGTACTTACAATGCTCAATGTCGGACAAAATATACCCGACTCACTGTTTGAAGTCATTGCTGGGATTTATGTTGAGATTCTTAAAGCGAGCAATGATATTGCTAAAGATAATAAAGATAAGATATAATCAAAAACATCTACTGAAAGTAGATGTTTTTTTATTTGCTTTACTGATTTTTGATTTCTATTCCATCATCACCAATACCAACAAGACAATGTTGGTAAGTTGTATTGATAATAAGAACAAAGTCATTGATTGTAATTTTTACTCCAGGATAAAGCTCTCTCTTACAGTTTACGCAAAGATTCTGCTTTGTTTTAAGATATGTATCAATCTCTTCAATTCTTTTCTGGAGCTGTTCACGTTCATTTCTCATAAGAAGAATTTGCTTTGCTGCTGTAGTGATTATATCAATCTTATCAGGGGGCAGAAAGCCAAGTTGATTTTTCCTTTCAGATAAATATTCGACTATCTTTGTGCATTTATCCTCTTCAATATCAAGCTTTTCTATTTTCTGCTCATGTCCTGTTTTCTCCTGAAGCATTATTGCGTTATCACCAATAACAATCTGAGTAGGTGTATATGATTTTGAACCTATAATAAAAGCATATAAATTATTTGTGCTTATTATAGTTCCACCGATGATGCTACCATTACCTGTATTTACATAAACTTCACCTTTACAAAATGCATCACAGAAGTACAGACTCTTTGCTTTTAAAGATTCATAGCAGGTTATGTTTGAGTTTTCAGCAAATGCAACATCAACAGAACTTCCAGCAACAAGCTGACTTCCAACCACGCCAGTTCTTACAGTGATTTTGCCGGCTGCTGTCAATCCTGCACCATAAGCCCCACCCTGGACAAGAATATCCTTTCCTGATGTTACCTTGAAGCCTTCCTTTACGTCACCACGAATGACAACCTCACCTATAAAGTCAACATTACCTATGGATACATCAACATCCCCATCAATTTTCACAACAGTTTCAATAAGGAATTTTCCACCTCTGTTTACAAGGTTCCCATCTGCTGCTGCTACAAGCTGAAGCCTATCATCACTATACTTTATATTTTCGCCAAATTCAACGGGAGGTTCCTTGCCCTTCTGAGGTTTAATTTCCTCACCAAAAACGTTAGTGCCTGATTCGCCCAGTGTTTCTCTTGTAATATTAGCAATAACAGTTCCCGTTGTGATATTACGGATCGTCCCGAGATTACGGTAATCAACATAACCGTGTGCATCTTCCTTAGGAAGTCCTGTTACATTTTTATCAAAAAGATATTCAACTGTTCCATCTTCACCGTCCTGCGGATAAGTACATTTTGCAATAGTAAACCAACGGTCATATGACTTGCCGTTAACAATAATATTAATCATTCCATCGTTGATCCCATAAACAATTTTGTTTTCATCAAGGACCGCTTGTATCTGTTCTTTTGTAACATCGTTTCCACCATTCAATGGTGAATTTGCCATTAGATTTACTGAATACCCACCAGCTTCAATTTCCAATTCAATAATACAATCAACTGGCTCTGGTGTGTCCTCGATATTATTGTCGGCCTGACTATCAGGAGAAATGTTATCGGTGCTGGTAATTAAAGCATCATCATCATTGTTCACAAAAAAAACCTCCTAAAGACTATATTACAATTGTTCCGCGAGTAGCAGATTTAACTTCAAGCATCCCCGTTTGAGTATCAAAGAAAACAGTTCGTCCGATTTTATCTCCAGTCTGATCAGCCACTATCTGAATGTTCATTTCACATAAAATTTGCTTTACAGATTTAACATTTCTTTCGCCGATGTTGAAGGAGCTAACTCCAGAAAACATCTGTGCCCCGCCTGCTATTTTCGCTTTTAAATTCCTTATATTGCCGCCTGCTCTTTCTATTTCCATAACAAGCATCTTAATACCAGTATCCGCAAATTTCTTAAGATTATCGTGAATATGTGGAGCCTCCTTGCTGCTTGGAAGCATTATATGTACAAGCCCGCCTATTTTCTTGGTTTCATCATACAGGCATATTCCGACACAGGATCCCAGTGCATATGTACAGATTACGTCAGGAGCTTTCGAAACGGCTAAATCTGATATTCCAACCGTTATTATACTCATATTTCAATACCCAACTTCCCAAAAAGCTTACCGAGAGAGTCCATTTCAGGAATAAGTATCATATTGCTCTTTATATCCCCACTTGATATCTTAAAGTTATCGTCAATAAAAAGTACCTTGTCACCAAGAGAAGCATATTGTATAGCAGGTACGCTGAGAATTGCTCCTGCCATATCAACACATATATCAGGAACGCTTATATCAATTAACATTCCCGTCAGGTCAGCAATTGCCCTGACATAAGAACCAGCCATAATATTGCCTATTTCACATATTGCCGATTTATCCATTTCATCCATATCCACAAGAGATTCAAGATCTTTTGAATAAAAAGCATTAATAACTTTCTGAGCAAATTCAGTTTTTAATATGTACAGAATAAGACCTGATATTTCGCCCTCAAATCTAAGCATCAATCCTATAACAAGTTCTTCTGCACCACCCATAAACTCAATAGTCTGTACAAAGTCAAGACATTTTACAGCAGGAACAGAAATGTCAACAGGTGCTCCAAGCAGCCCCGAAAGCGCAGTAGCAGCACTTCCCGAGCCGATGTTTCCAATTTCTCTGAGGACATCCATATGCATAGAATTCAGGTCATCAAGATTGTTAATAGGTGCCATTTGCTACCTCCGTTATCTAAGGTTATTTACAATAGATTGTATTTCGTCTGCTGTCTGAACCATTTTTGAATTTAACTGGAAACCTCTCTGATACTGAATAACCTTTACCATCTGGTCACCGATATTAACTGAAGACATTTCAAGTGTACTCATAAGCTTGTCTGCACTTGTATCAGCTATCTCCTCGCCTGAGCTTTCCGTTGCAACATACGTATTGGAGCCATCAGCAAGAAGCCCATAAGGATTATCGAACCTGAATGTACCAAGCTGCTGTTGTATATTTCCAATATCAGGCTTGCCTTCTGCAGTCATGCTTACTGCAATAGGCTGTTTGTCATATCCGAGAACAAATTTGCCTTCAGCATTAACCAAATCCCAGCCTGTTCCATTATTACTCATATAGAAAGCGCCGTCTTTTGTATAGCTTATTTTTCCGCTTTCATCCCTTACTGCAAAAAAGCAATCAGTCGGTGTGGCATAATCAAGCTCGCGGTTTGTCATCATAAGCTGTCCACGCTTATACATTACATCTGTCTTTGTTAGCTTTGAGCCGTGGCCAGTCTGAGCTTCAGGGTTCTGTGGCTTTTGTGTGGAATAAAGCAGATCAGAAAAGGATGGCCTGACTTCTTTAAAGCCAGTAGTTTGAACATTCGCAACATTATTTGAAATAACATCAAGCCCCTGCTGCATTGAAATTAAACCTGCTCTTGCGCTGTAAAATCCAATATTCATTCTCTATCACCTATACCTTTCCGAGTACATTGGCAGCTTTTTCATTGATGCTGTCTACCATCTTTAAGGCCTGAGCCATTGATTCAAAAGAACGCTGTGCCGCCATTGCTTTTGTCATTTCTGTCGCCATATCTATGTTTGAACGCTCAAACGCTCCCTGTATTATAGCATATTCCATATCTTCAGGTGGATTTGTTTCTGCACCTTCAGCAAGTTCAAAAAGATTATCGCCCTTTTTATTTACGTTTGAGTTGTCTGAAACATATGTAAGCTGTAAGCTGTCAGAATACTGACCATCAATATAAATATCGCCCTTGTCATTTACTGCAAAATCACTTGTTCCGATATATATAGGACCATTTCCGCCAAGGACTCTTCCTGAGCCGGCAAGCTCAAGATAACCTTCATTATCTAAAGAGAACTGACCGTTTCTTGTGAGATACTGGTTACCGTCCTTACCCTGAATGTTAAAATAAACCGGCCCTTCAATAGCAATATCAAGCGGTCTTTCAGTGAATTCAAAGCTACCCTGGGTAAGCTGAGTAAAGGATTTCTCTGTGTATTTGTATTCGATAG
>JAEWZG010000123.1 GCA_023395435.1 Bacillota bacterium | reverse complement strand
ATTCTTATCCTTATTATCTTCTGCTGCTGTGGTGGCGGATTTGGATTTGGCAACAACGGCTGTTGCAACGACGGTTGCGGATGCTAATCATCCTGCAATAATCGCAACATAAAATCTCGTAGACAACCGTCTACGAGATTTTAATTCGTTTATTCGTATCTTAATGCCTCAACAGGGCGAAGTCTTGATGCCCTGTATGCTGGATATACTCCAAAAATCAAACCAATAACTACTGACAGAGTAAGGATTCCCATAATCATAAATAAATCAACATTAAGGACAAGCCCAAATATTGAACAACCTACAAGGGACAACAGAAGTCCTCCGATAACGCCCAACATTCCACCTATAAGGGTTATCAGCATGGATTCTATTAGAAATTCTACAAGAATATCCTTATTTGAAGCTCCTATTGATTTTTTTATCCCTATCTCACGTGTCCGCTCATTCACGGAAACAAGCATTACCGTCATAATTGACAGACCCGAAACAACAAGTGAAATTCCTGCTATAGCTGATAAAATTATTGTGACAATTCCAAGAACATCATTTAATTGATTTTTTTGCTTAAGAAGGTTTTCTATCCTCAGTTCAGTCGGAGCAAGTCGCCAGTTTATAAGTGCCTTTTCAATATCATTGTTAATATCCGAATTGCTCTGTCCATTCCTAAGCTTAACAACAATCTCATCATAATAGGTTTGATTTGATATATCTGACATTGTTGAGTATGGAATATATACAAAGTTCGGGATTATTCCACCGAGCATATTCTGAAGAACATTTACACCGTTTTTTACTACTCCGATGACAGTAAATTCTTCTGGAAGATCATTTATATATAATGTTATCTTTTTACCAACAATATTTGACCTTTTATAATTATCAATGGCTATCTTTTCGTCTATTACACATACCTTTGCATTAGAAGCAACATCGCCCTTGTTAATCTGTCTTCCATATATCGTTTCAAGTTCAATTACATTGTCAGCATCCTGATTAACGCCCCATATCATGCACTCTTTTTTCTTGTCGAGAATTTCAGTTTCTGACATAAGATACATAAGTGGCATTGCATTTGACACATCACGCATTGATCTTATTGCCTGAAGGTCATTTCTGCACAAGCCCGTATCATTATTCTTTTCACCAGATACTATAATGCTATCCATTCCCATTTTAACAAGCTCTCTGTCAACAGTGTGCTTTCCCATTTCTCCGATTGATGAAATAATTACAACAGACATTACTCCTATAAAAATCCCACCTATAGTCAAAATTGCCCTGAGCTTGTTTCTGAAAAGATCCGACATTCCTTTTTTAACACATTCAAGCATTTATCTTCCACCCTAATCTGCAATCTTAACAAGCATACCACTTTTCGTAATTTTCTCAGCATTTTTTATTATATTATCATTCGGAGTAAGACCTGATTTTACTTCAATACCATCACTTAGCTCTTTCCCAGTTGTTATATGTTTTTTTACAGTCACACCATTTTCCACAACATATACATATTCTCTTCCGTCAACTTCCTGAAGTAAGGCTTCATAAGGCACAACTGAAACTTTACATGGCTTATCAATAATAATGTCTGCCTTTGCGGAAAAACCACACTTAATATTTTGATCAGGATTATTTATTTTTACAAGAACATCAATTACAGTCTCCTGACTATTCCCGACAATTGCTTTTCGTGCAGACGGACTTATTGCAGATACAACTCCTTTATATTTTCCGTCTTCAAAGCCCTCGCCTGAAATATTAGCATTCTGGCCAAGTGCTACCTTAGAAATTTTGTTTTCTGGTACCTGAATATTAACTATAAGATCCTCTCCGCTTACCATTGATGCTATTGTACAATCCTGTGCAACAAAATCACCCGTTGTTACAGAAACTGTTTCAATTACGCCATCAAAGCTTGATGTAACCTGTGCTGGAACTTTATCGTATATATCTTTATATGAAGTCATTATACTGTCTGTTGAGTTATCAGCCATTGTTGCAAAGCTTGTAGTTTCTAAAATTTTCTGTGCAGTTTGATCCCTATCAACCTTGATTACTGGTTGTCCTTTCTTTACCTTATCGCCTGTATCTACAAGAACTTCAGAAACTATCAGCGGAAACTGTGACTTTATCTGCTGCTTATTCCTTTGTTCTATCACACCTGATGCACTAACATAGTTTAAGTACTCGATCTGTTTTAAATGTGTCACATTTACTTTTGGAAGTCTTGCAACAAATAATCTTGGTGCAATTACACAGCCAAGTCCAAACAATACTGCAAAAACAAGTAGAAATTTATCTCGTTTTTTCATATCCTCACCCCTTTTTAGAATTACAAGTATAGTTTGGCAAAAACGAAGTAAAAATATACTACTTATTTTAGAAAAATATTAAAATAAAAAAGACTGCCTTTTTTAGGCAGTCTTTATATGATTATTTTGGATCCCACATTTGCTGACTAACGCTTTTATCAGCAAGAAGATAAGTTCCTTTTCCTGTATAAGAAGTTGATACTGTATTATTTTTTATGTTAATAACAACATTATCAATATACTCTTGGGAATTATTTTCTTTCACCCTAATAATCATCAGATCTTTCAATTCTGCTCCCCCAATATTGGACGGATCATATTCAAACACTATTCTTGCATCTTTAATTTCGCTTATTATATGAATATCAATTGGACTTCCTATCCGTCCAAGTACTGATCTTGCATTTTTGTTTGTTGTCATACCCATTTTAACGTAATCTTTAAGTTTCTTTCCTTTTGGACATTGAGCAATAACATTAACTTTTAAAACTGAAAAAGATTCATCATCAGAATAAGAATCATAATCCTTTTTTATATCCAAAGTCACAGTTTGGCTAGTTTCAACTTTACTGACATCTTGTGAATCAGGTTCTTTTTTGTTATCTTCACAACCGACAATTAAGCAAAATGACAGTGCAGAAATTATTGAAAATAACATAATTTTTTTCATAAAAGCCCCCCTGTTGTCATTAATCCCATCTGAAATATTTTAACATATATTTGATATGTTTGCAATGTTTCTGTAAAAAAATAGAGGCTAAAGCCTCTGTTTTTATTTGCCAGCAATTTCATCTATCTGTCTTATTTCTTCTGCTGAAAATTCTGTTTTACTAATTGCCTTTGTATTTTCAATAATCTGCTCTGGTCGGCTTGCCCCAATAAGAACAGATGTAATTCTACTATCTTTCAGCACCCACGATAAAGCCATTTGTGCAAGGCTTTGTCCTCTTGCCTGTGCAATTTCGTTAAGCTTGACAACCTTTGCAATGTTCTCATCGGTTACATCGCCTTTGAGCCATTGTCCGTTTCCTTTTCCGATTCTTGAATCTGCAGGAATGCCCTTGAGGTATTTGTCAGTAAGTAGTCCCTGAAAAAGTGGACTATAAATTATAAGCCCGAAGCCTTCCTCATCGGCAAGGTCAATAAGATGCTCTCTTTCAATCCAGCGGTTCAAAATTGAGTATGACGGCTGATTAATTATAAATGGAGTTTTAAGCTCTCTGAAAAGCTTTATTGCTTTTCTCGTCTGCTCGGTACCATAATTTGAAATACCAACATACAAGGCCTTACCCTGTTTTACTGCATTATCAAGTGCAAGTACTGTTTCTTCAAGTGGAGTTTGCGGGTCAAAAACATGGTGATAGAAAATATCAACATATTCAAGTCCCATTCTCTTAAGACTCTGATCAAGACTTGCTGTTAGGTACTTGCGTGAGCCGTTTTTATCCCCGTATGGTCCTTCCCACATATCGTAGCCCGCTTTTGTTGAAATAACAAGCTGATCACGATAAGCTCTCATTGACTTGTCAAGAATTTTACCGAAGTTTGATTCTGCTGCACCTGGCATTGGCCCATAGTTGTTGGCAAGGTCAAAATGAGTTATACCAAGGTCAAATGCAGTATGAACCATTTTCTCCATATTTTCAAGATTATCTCTGTCACCAAAATTCTGCCACATTCCAAGTGAAACAGCAGGAAGCTTCAAGCCAGATTTTCCGCAACGATTATATTTCATTTTGTTGTATCTTTCATTGTCAGGCATATACATAAGATTATCCTCCTTTTAATATTGAAACAATAATAACTCTAACACAAGCAATTGTCAACAAAATCAATATTGCAAATACATTACTTTTACATATTTCATTGTATATCGATATATGGTATAATAATTTTATATGTTTTTCAGGAGGATAACTATGAAAAAAAAGAAAAATCATAAATTTATATGGAAAAGAATTTTCTTGTGTATATTCTTATTAATAATTCTGATATGGGTTTTTGTGCTGATTATCGGTAATGCTTTTAACAGGGATAAGGACGACAACACAAGCTCATCTTCTTCAAAATCAGATAACACAACAAATGCAAATTATGAATATCTTGTTACTGACTCAACACTTATAAATCAGGGTGATCTTATTCTTGTGAACACTGACCACGCTTATACTGCACCTTTTCCAACAACTGATAATCTAACTAATCTAGTTGATTACAGGCAAGGTCTAACTTCAAAAAACTTTTCAGTAAAAGACAAAAGCGTCAATGTTTCCACTTTAGTAATTAATGATTTTAATAATATGATGACTGATTTTGCTGCCGAAACCAAAGTTAAAAATCTTATTGTTACAAGCGGTTTACGAACAAAGGAATATCAGCAAACGCTTTACAACGCCGATCTGAAAAAGAACAATGCAACAGTATCAACACTTGTTGCACTTCCAGGACACAGTGAGCATCATACAGGATATGCACTTGATTTTTCATATGATAACACTTTTAAGAACAATTGCAAATGGCTTAATGATAATTCATATAAGTATGGTTTCATCCAGAGATACACAGAGGATAAAAAAGAACTTACAAAAATTGATAACGAGCCTTGGCATTATCGCTATGTCGGACAACCTCATGCATATTATATGAAACAAAACAACTTATGCTTTGAAGAATATATTGATTTAATAAAGAAATATCCCTTTACAAAGGAACATCTAAAAATTAAGAACTTTGATGATGTTGAATATGAAGTTTATTATGTTCCTGCAACAAAAGATAATACAAAAATTCCTGCCCCTAAAGAGTGTGACAGCTATGTTATCTCAGGCAATAACGTTGATGGATTTATTGTAACAGTTCAGCCCTCTCAGAATAAACAATAAAAGGAAGAGTATAATGGACATAATCACTGTAACAAAAGATAACCTTGAATATGAGCATATATGCTGTGCTATATCTAACAACAAAGACTGTCAGGTTACTTCAAAGAAAAACTGGCTCAGAGAAAGATTTAACGATGGACTTGTTTTTAAAAAAGGTAATGTCAGAGGAAAATGCTTTATTGAATATATTCCCGCGGAAAATGCGTGGGCTCCTGTGAAGGCTGACGGATATATGTATATTGACTGCCTTTGGGTTTCTGGGCAATATAAAGGTCAGGGTAATTCAACTCTATTACTTAATGAATGTATAAAAGACAGCACAGAGAAAGGCAAAAAAGGGCTTGTTATTCTTTCAGCAAAGAAAAAGATGCCGTTCCTTGCTGACCCGAAGTATTTAAAATACAAAGGCTTTAAGCTTGCTGACACTGCAGAACCTTTCTATGAGCTGTATTATTTTCCATTTAAAGAAAATGCTGATATCCCTTGCTTTATGCAACAGGTTAAAAAACCTCATATTGATGAGCAAGGCTTTGTACTCTATTATGCGGACCAATGCCCATTCACTGCAAAATACGTCCCACTTATAAAAAATATTGCTGATGGAAAAGGTATACCTTTCAAAACTGTCCACATAACTTCTTGTGAGCAGGCAAAGAATGCACCAGCGCCTTTCACATCATACTCACTTTTTTATAATGGTGAATTTTTGATGAATGAAATTCTATCAGAAAAAAAGTTTGAAAAAATTAATGCAGAATTATAACTATTGCTTGAGAGTAAATAAATAAAATATTTTTTATGAATGACTTGATTTTTAATGCTCTTTGTACTATACTATGTTTAGCACTCTAAGATATAGAGTGCTAAATGCATAAGTACAAGGAGTGTTTTTATGGCAAAAAAACAATTTAAAGCTGAGTCAAAACGTTTGCTTGATATGATGATCCATTCAATTTATACGCATAAGGAAATCTTCCTCCGTGAACTTATCTCCAATGCAAGTGACGCTATTGACAAGCTATATTTCCGTTCACTTCAGGATACAAGTATCGGAATGACAAAAGACGATTTCGCAATCACTGTAAAAGCAGATAAAGAAAATCGAACACTTACAATTTCCGACAACGGTATCGGAATGACTAAGGAAGAACTTGAAAATAATCTTGGAACAATCGCAAAGAGTGGTTCACTGGCTTTTAAAAACGACAATGAACTTGGTGATGATGTAAGTATTATCGGTCAGTTTGGTGTCGGCTTCTATTCATCATTCATGGTTGCTAAAAAGGTTGTTGTAACATCAAAAGCTTTCGGCAGTGATACCGCTTGTACTTGGACCGCTGAGGGTGTTGATGGCTACACAATAGTTGAGTCAGAAAAAGAAAACTGCGGTACTGAAATTGTTTTGTATCTTATGGACAACACAGAAAACGAAAAGTATGATGAATACCTTGAACAGTATAGATTACAACAGCTTATCAAAAAATATTCCGACTATATCCGCTTCCCTATAAAAATGGATGTTGAAACCTCAAAGCTTAAAGAGGGCAGCGAAACAGAATATGAAACTGTTGTTGAAACAAAAACCCTAAACAGTATGGTTCCTATCTGGAGAAAGAACAAAAATGAACTTAGTGATGAAGATTATAATAAGTTCTATATGGAAAAATTCCACGATTACGAGAACCCTGTGAAATATATGCACGTTAAGGCAGAAGGCATAGCAAGCTATAATTCGTTGCTGTATATTCCTTCAAAAGCTCCGTTTAACTATTACTCAAAGGAATATGAAAAAGGACTTCAGCTTTATTCAAACGGCGTTCTTATTATGGATAAATGTGCTGATCTGCTCCCTGATTATTTCTCATTTGTAAAAGGTCTTGTAGACAGCGAGGACTTGTCACTTAACATTTCAAGGGAGATGTTACAGCACGACAGACAACTTAAGGTTATCGCTAAAAACCTTGAAAAGACTATTAAGAACAATCTTGCTAAAATGCTTCAAGAAAACAGAGATAAGTATGAGGAGTTCTTCAAGAACTTCGGGTTACAGCTCAAATTCGGAATTTACAGCTCTTATGGGCAGAACAGGGATCTCCTTGAAGACTTGCTGATGTTCCATACATCATTTGCTGATAAGATGTCAACTCTTGAAGAGTATGTTTCAAGAATGAAGGAAGATCAGAAGTTCATCTATTATGCAACAGGTAGCAGTATTTCAAGAATTGAAAGACTACCACAAATTGAAGCTCTCAAGGATAAAGGCTTTGAAGTATTATACCTAACAGATTATGTTGATGAATTTGCTATTAAGATGCTTATAAATTATAAGGAAAAGGAATTCAAATCAGCATCAAGTGATGATCTTGACCTTGAAACAGAAGAAGAAAAGCAGGAAGCTAAAAAACAGGCTGAGGAAAACAAAGATCTCTTCACAGCAATGAAAGATGCACTAAGTGATAAGGTTATAGAAGTAAGATTATCACAAAGGCTAAAGTCACATCCTGTATGCCTTGCAAACGGCGGAGAAATCACTATTGAAATGGAAAAAATTCTTAATGCTATGCCAAACAACGAAAATGTTAAGGCAGAAAAGGTACTTGAAATAAATGCAAACCATCCTGTATTTGCTAAACTTCAAAAGCTCAATATTGAAGATAAAGAAAAGCTCAAGATGTATTCAGAACTTCTCTATACCCAAGCACTTATGATAGAAGGAATCCCTGTTGAAGACCCTGTAAAATTCTCAAATATGATATGTAATCTCATGGTTGACTAATTTTATAACTAAATAAAAATATCCTGTTAATATTATTTGCAAAAACAGGATATTTTTTGTTGACATTCGCTACTAATTATAGTATGATACGTTATATAACAAATACTATATAAAGGTGGTTGTATTATGGGACTATTTTCAAAAGCAATGAAAGCAATTGGTAATCAGATATCTGATTCATTTGACAACACAGCCGTGGGTAAATTCGTTAAAGATGTAAAAAGTGATGATGGAAAAATAATCAAGTATGACGGTGAATTACCACCAATTTCTGACGAAATACAAACCATCACTCTTTTAGGTGGCAAGAAATTTACATATAATACTGCTGATTCAACATCATTCTGGAATTCAGACAGCAACTGCGGTATGAAAAACATCAGCACAGTATTCTATTATTCATGTGGTGGTGTACCAGTAGAAAGCGATGATATAAGCTGTAATAATGCAAAAATATATCTTGAATATTCATTGAATGAATTTGATTTAGATAGTGAAACAGATAAGCTGAAAGTTTGGTTTGAGTTCTCACAGATGACATACGAATCATTTGATGAAAACGACTTTATAACTGCAACATATATCGGAGAATCAAAGGACAGATACATAGAAGTTAACTACTTTAATTATGATATAGAGATTGACGGTGAGATTAAAACAGTATATTACCGAGTAACACTTGATGTTGACAGTACAACTCTTAACCCATATGGTATAGCAATGGTAAGCCACGATTATCATACAATACTTAGCACAATGCAATCCGCTGATTAATAATTGAGAGCCTTGAATTTAAAATTCAAGGCTCTATTTTTATTTTTTAGTTTTATTTTTGCGTCTGTTGACTATTGATTCCTTAACATCCCTCAAAGCTTCACTGAATCGTGATGATGTTGCATGAGGATGGGCTTTCAGAAGTTGACGAGGATAAAAAGATATTTTTGAAAACACCTTTTGTCTTTCTGCATTAAGACTCTGGATTTTATCCCTGATGGCCTGTGCTCTTTCGGACTTTTCGACACTCTGGGATATAAGCTTTTCAATTTCATTCTTAATTTCAGTAAGCTTAGCAAGAACCTTTCTGACATCAAATGCTGTCTTGATTGAATATACCATGTCAGAAGCAAATAAAACCGATATTGTTATTACAATGATTAACGTTACTGTATTTGAAAAATTCAAAACCAAATTTTCTGTTAATTCGTGTAGCTTATATGTAAAAAGTAATGATAAGAATCCCCAAAACAACGAGGACATTACACATATTTTACCGTTCAAATTAAACTCTGCATTTGAATAATCCCAATATTTTACCTTGAATAAGCTTTCCATTACTACACCTGTAGTATATTCAAGAAGTGTACAGCTTAAAGCACCACATATATATACTAATACTGGATCAGATTTTACAGGAAGGGTTGAAAACAGGATCGTTAATGCACCAAAGCCGTAAAGTGGAAGGAATGGTATTCTTAAGAAGCCTCTATTAACAAACTTTTTTTCTGTTACGGATACTATCGCTGATTCCAACATCCATCCTATAAAGCAATATACGTAAAAAAACATTATCCATTGAATTACTGAATATTTCGACACCATATCCCTCCATTGTCATAATAATACTATTTTAACATACATTATGGCAAAAAACAAATAAATCATCAACAGAAGTATATGATTTCATTGTTCGGGAAGCGCTTAGTAATTTCTGCTCTTAGAAATTCTTCACCATCATCTCTTATATTCTGACGGTACCAGTACTTACCTCTTCCACGTCCTATCATATATTCTTTTGAATAAAGTTCAGGCGCGTGTGGAAAGGCTTCATTATTAATAGCCCTATGAACATAACTATAAGTCATAAAAATAACTTCTATGAACATTTTTTCTTTTACTTTTTCAGAAAGCTTTGCCTCAAGAGTATCAAGGAGTTCCTTGTACTTTTCCTTCCATTCATCAATCATTATTACCGGGGCAATAAGTAATCCTACAGGATAATCAGCCTCAGCCATTTTATTCATTGCTTCAATTCTATTATTAAGATGAGAAGTACCAAGTTCAATTTTCCCGATAATTTCTTCAGGGTTTACACTCATTCTAAATATAGTTTTACCCTTATGGTCAAGTCCGAGCAAAGAATCCACCATTTCGAATTTTGTTGGGAATGTAAGCTTTCCTCTCCCCTGTCGGGCAAATTCTTCTATTACCCAAGGCAGATTATCTGTAATAGTGTTTTCAAGGATAAGGTCGCTGTTACTTCCTATTTCATATGTTAATGGGGCAGCACTTTTTCTCGAAAAAGTCATTAATTTGTCAAGCATTTGCTCTCTGTTAGCAAAAAGGCGCAGATATGCACATTTATTGTAATTACATACAAGATAGCAATACAAGCACATTGCGCTGCATCCTGAAGATGTCCACGGAACTAAAAAATCAGAGCTTTTAAAATTTGCAACATACTTATGTGTCTTTCTTATTCCAAGAATGACACTTCTTTTCATTACGGCAAACTCTCTGTTTTCCTTCTGACGCATCTCTGGAATATTATTATGACTTTCTATTTCAATCCACTTAACATCCTTGTACTTTTCCTTGAGCTTTTTGCCAAGACTATAATCAAGTGTTGTTGGTTCGTAATAAATTTTCTCTGGAAACATTCTTACTCCTGATTTCTTTTTTATTTTTTATTTTATCCTCCATTAACTTAATTACTCTTTATGAATACTGATTAAACTAAGAAATATATGACAAAATTAATATAAGCTTATAAATCGGAGGAATATATGAAAAACAGTTTCAAAAAAAATCTGCCCTTTTTTGAAGGATGGTATTTTAAACATTATAACGGACAGGATAATATAACTTTTATCGTTGGCAGAAATATCGGTATAAATGGTTCAGGCTCAGCTTTTATTCAGGTTCTGACAAATAATAATTCCTATAACTTTAATTACCCACTTGACACATTCAGATTTTTTAAGAAGAAGCTTATTATAAAAGTCGGAACAAGCTATTTCACCGACAGGGGTATTTATGTTGATATAAACACTGGGAAATTTCAGCTCAAAGGAAAGCTTTTATATTCAAATTTGACACCTATAAAATATCCTTTGATGGGACCTTTCAATCTTATTCCGAAAATGGAATGCAGACATGAAATAATAAGTATGAATCATAATGTTTTCGGCAACTTACGGTTAAATTCTGAAACAATCAGTTTTAACAATGGCTCAGGATACATTGAATCGGATATGGGGCATTCTTTCCCAAAAAACTACACCTGGCTTCAGTGCAACAGATTTAACAATATTAAAGCAAGTATTATGCTTGCAGTAGCTAATGTACCTTTTTTCAAAACAAGTTTCAAAGGCAGTCTGTGTGTTATTAATTATAATAATCAAGAATACAGGTTTGCAACATACCTCGGAGCAAGGGTTGATTTCTGCAACAATTATTGTATTATCTTAAAGCAACGTAAATATAAGCTTGTTGTAAAGTTCAATGCAAATGCTGGGCAGAAACTACTGGCACCGAAGCAAGGAAATATGTCCAAAATAATATATGAATGTACTAATACAAAAGCAAATTTCTGGTTCTATAACGGGGACAATCTTGTTTTTTATGGAAATTCTGATAATTGTTCATATGAAATCGTAAAATAGCGGATAACCTGTATTAAAATATACAAAAACAACATATATATTTATAAACATAAACAAAGGAGGAATTATTATTTTAAAGATTAAGTGGAAGCCACTAATTTTTTTCCTTGTTATAACTCTTGGTGTGGGTGCGGCTGCATCCATATTCAATAACAACAGTATGGACAATTACAAGAACTATAACAGACCTATTCTTTCGCCACCTGGCTGGCTCTTCCCGATAGTATGGAGCATTCTTTTTGTGCTAATGGCAATTTCGGCATATATTGTTTTTACATCTAATGCGACAAAAAAAGAGAAAACAGATGCACTGTTCCTCTATTTTCTCCAACTCGTAATAAACTTCTTCTGGACAATTATTTTCTTCTCATTTGACCAACTTTTACTCGGATTCCTGTGG
>JAEWZG010000080.1 GCA_023395435.1 Bacillota bacterium | reverse complement strand
TTCTGGCATAAATTTACCCCCATAAATTTATTTTATAAATATTTGTTTACTTAAAGCAATAACGCCTCGACAAAATTATCAAAGCGTTTTTGCATTATAACTATGGTAATAATCTGTTGATATCTCTCGGGAACATACTTGTCATACGAATATTAGACATATTCAAAATCTTCATGAGAAGTCTTTCAAGTCCGATACCTAACCCACCATGTGGTGGAAGACCGTATTTGTGTGCTTCAAGATAGCTTTCAAAGTCCTTAGGATTAAGTCCCTGAGCTTTCATCTTTTCAAGCTGTTCATCATAATCATGGATTCTCTGACCGCCTGAAGTGATTTCAAGTCCTCTAAACAAAAGGTCAAATTTATATGCAACTCTTGGGTCTTCTTTTGAGTTCATAGCGTAGAATGGTGGCTTTGAACTTGGGAAGTGAGTTACAAATATGAAGTCCGAATCATACTTTTCCTTCGCATATTCACAAAGCTTTACTTCATCCTCTGGTTCGAGGTCGAATTTATTTGCGCCATTACCCTCACCTCTCAATAAATCAAGAGCGTCAAGGAAAGTTATCGATGGAATTTCCTTAATAACAGGAATATCAGCATCCAAAAGTTCTATTTCGGGCTGGTATCTTTCACGTATAAAATCCATAATGAATTTGAGCATTGCAGTTTCCATATTCATTACATCATACATACTGTCGATATAGCCCATTTCAAAGTCAAGCCCGATATATTCATTGATATGACGTGAAGTTGCGTGCTTTTCTGCACGATAAACAGGTGCGATTTCATAAACCCTATCGAAGAAAGCGACAGCAGTCTGCTTATAGAACTGTGGTGATTGATTTAAGAATGCAGGCTTCTGGAAGTAGTCAATATGGAATATGTTTGCTCCACCTTCTGCTCCCTGTGCAACAATCTTTGGTGTGTGGATTTCAGTAAATCCGTTATCCTGCATAAATCTGTGCATACCATGAACCAAGCCTTCCTGAAGCTTGAAGATTGCACGTTCATATGGATTTCTTAATGCAACAGAACGGTTATCAAGATTAATATCAAGTGAGCAGTTAAGCTTACCCTGAGAAATCTTTAGTGGATATTCCTGTGCAGGAGTTGAAATAAGCTTTATTGAAGAAAGAACAATTTCAATACCATTTGGATCCCTGAGATTTTCGTTGATTGTTCCTTTGACTTTTACAAAGAAACCTTCTTTAAGTCCCTCAATACTGTCCTTACAGTTATCTGAACTGTAAACAGTCTGGATAATGTTTCTCGCTGTTCTTAAAACAATGAATGAAATACTACCCATGTTTTTAACTCTATGAACACAAGCTGAAAATTCAATTGCCTTACCGATATTTTCTTTTACTTTAACAAGATTGAATTCATTGATAAGACCATTTCCGCCAACCATTAAGAACTCGCCGTTCTTTGATGGCTTATAGGAATTCTCTTTATTGTCTTTTGTGAGCTTTGAAATATCAGTTTCTGTTGACTGTGCAACTTCTTCTTTTGTGTTATCAGTGCAAGCCTTTGCACTTAATGAAGCAAGCTTACTCTCCAATGTTTCCTTAATAATCTTTGGAGTAGCAACGCCCTTGAGCTCTTTAGAACATTGACCAATAAGGAATCCGATAACTTTTGTTTCTCCGCCGATATACTGGTCAACAGTAGCCTTGTTCTTTTCAAGAACTGCGTCAATTGTACTTTCTACCTTAGCAGTATCAATTTCAATAATAAATCCATTTTCTTTTGCAAGCTCCATTGGCTTCTTTGAAGTTTCAATCATCTGACGGAGAATTGTCTTTGCGTCATTTTTTGAAACCTTTTCAGTATCAGCCATTTCAACAAGCTGTGCAAAGTCCTTTGCGGTGAAAGGAAGACTTTCCATAGAAACTTCGCCAAGGTTTATTCTTCTCAAAAGTTCGGTAAGCACGAACGCACAAATACTCTTTGGATTGTTGTAGGTAGCAACAGCCTCATCATAAAAGTCAGACACAAGCTTTGACTGGATAATGATTTTTGCGTCAACTTCACTTAATCCAAATGTATTAATATATCTATTTAGTCTTATATCAGGCATTTCAGGTAGCTTGTTCTTGATTTCGTCAAGCATTTCATCAGTAAAGTTCACCTGCATAATATCAGGCTCAGGGAAATACCTGTAATCGTGTGCGTTTTCTTTGCTACGCATGGATTTTGTTTCACCACGGTTATCGTTGAAACGACGTGTTTCCTGAATAACCTTCTTACCCATATCAAGAAGCTTTGCCTGTCTGTACTCTTCAAACTCGATAGCACGAACGATTGATTTAAGTGAGTTAAGATTCTTGATTTCGGCTCTTGTGCCGAATTCCTTGTCACCCGGTTTCATTAATGAGATATTTACGTCACAACGGATTGAACCCTCTTCAAGCTTACAGTCACTGACACCAGCGTACTGGAGAAGAAGGATAATCTGTTCAACATATGCTTTTGCTTCTTCAGCACTGCGGATATCAGGCTCAGAAACAATCTCGATTAGTGGAATACCACATCTGTTATAGTCAGGGAGAGATACACCATTGAAGTCATCGTGGACTAACTTTCCAGCGTCTTCTTCAAGGTGAATCTGATGAATTCTGATGTTCTTTTCTTCGCCATTTACCTTAACAGGGACATTACCCTTGACACAAAGTGGGAAGTAAAGCTGTGAAATCTGATATGCCTTAGGCAAGTCAGGATAAAAATAGTTTTTTCTGTCCCACATTGAAAACTTATTGATATTACAGCCAAGTGCAAGACCTGCTTTTACTGCATATTCTACTGCTGTCTGATTAATAACTGGAAGTGTTCCAGGCATACCTGTACATACAGGGCAGACACGGGTATTCTGCTCTCCGCCAAATTCAGCAGAGCAGGTGCAGAAGACTTTTGAATGTGTTGCAAGTTCACAGTGTATTTCAAGACCGATTACGGTGATATAGTTACTCATATTGCATGTCCTCCCTTATATTCTTGGAGCGACAGGCGAAAAGCCTTGCTCGAATGCATCAGCAACCTGAATCAATGTAGCCTCATCATAAGGCTTTCCTATCAATGACATACCAATAGGCATTGAATTCTTATCATAGCCACAGGTTGTTGAAATAGCAGGAAGTGATGCTATATTAACAGTAACAGTACAGATATCTGCCTGATACATTTTTACTGGATCACTGATGTTGTCATTTATTCCGAATGCTGTTGTTGGTGTTGTAGGTGTAAGGATTACATCACATTTTGTGAAAATGTCTTTGTATTCCTGTCTTATCTTTTGACGAAGTGCGAGTGCTTTTGCATAATAAGCATCATAGTATCCACTTGAAAGCGCATAGTTACCAAGAAGAATTCTTCTCTTAACCTCGTCACCGAAGCCCTCAGAACGTGACTTCTTGATGAGCTCATCATAACTTACAACATTTTCAGCACGGTGACCGTACTTAATACCGTCATAACGTGAAAGGTTTGAACAAGCTTCTGCTGAAGAAATAAGGTAATATGCCGGGATTGCATACTTTAGCGAAGGCATTGAACAATCAATAAGCTCCGCACCCATTGCCTTATAGCTTTCTGCTGCTGACATAACCTGTTTTCTTATTTCGTCATCAATTCCCTCGCCATAGAATTCAGCAGGAATTGCAATTTTCATTCCTTTTAAGGATTGTCCGATTTTTGCTATGAAATCAGGAACATATTCTCTTGAAGATGTCCCATCATGTGGGTCGTATGAACAGATTGAATTGAGGATAAGTCCGCAGTCATGAGCATCCTTTGCTATCGGACCAATCTGGTCAAGTGATGAAGCAAAAGCAACAAGACCGTATCTTGAAACACGTCCGTATGTTGGCTTTATGCCTGTTACACCGCAAAATG
>JAEWZG010000025.1 GCA_023395435.1 Bacillota bacterium | reverse complement strand
GATCCTGGTTGTATTTTTTAATTAAATCTTCAAAGCTTTCATTAGCTTTTGCCTTCTGAAGAACAAGCTGAGCTTTTGCTTTAGCTTCATCATTTTCTTTCTTTATTGTTGCTTCATCTTTTGCATTGCCTGAAGCATCCTTTTCTTCAGCCTTATTAACAAGAACATGCTTAACCAATGAGTATTTTTCATCATAGTATTTGCTTATTTCTGAAGCAGGAACATTAGCTTTCTGGAATTCATCAAATATTTTCTGCTCAAGGTATTCAGATGTGGAAAGGAAGTTATAAAGCTCATAAGAAAGAAATTTTTCATCCTTGTACTTATCAAAAGCTTCGCGTCCACCGGCAGTTTTAATTTCTTCATCCATATTCTTTTTAATTGTTGTATAGTCATCCTCAGTAAGTTTTATATTCATTGAATCTGCAAGCATATAAGGAAGGTTATACCTGTTCACCATATTTGCAGCATATTTCTTGATATTTTTAAATGTTTCGTTTTTATCCTTTGTCCAATAGTCATCTTTATCTTCATCATACTGAGACTTAGCAGCATAAAAGAAATACTTGTATAATTCATTATCACGCTGTTGCTTAAGTTTTAACGCCTCGTCAATATCAGCATTTTTTCCATCAAACATTTTTTTACTTGTAACACCCTTTTTGTTGGTAACAAAGAATGGTGTAAGCTTTACAATAGATTCGTCAGAGTATTTTAATGTCTTATTACTGAATAAGTCACTAAACTGTTCTATATCCATAACTGAGCTGTTGATTTTTGTTGTAAAATCATTTGTCTTGATGATATAATCATCTTTTTCAAATATTTTGTATAAAGTAAATCCAATACCAGCAAGAACAACGATACAAGCAATTACGATAGCCATTATTTTATTCTTTGTGTTTTTTGACATTGTGCTTTTTGCATTTTCAGATTTCTTTTGTTTAATAAAAAAATCATCATCAGTGTCAGATATAACATCTTCTTTTTCTGAAACTGTTTCCTCAGTTACGCTTTCGTCTTCAAGAATTTCGTCAATTTCATTGTCGAATTCTTCATTTTCGTTATGGGAAGCATTTTTTCTCATTAATTTTGACACTCCTTAAAATAAATATATACCATTATACAACATGAATGTGTTGAAAAAGTGAAAATCAAAGTATCATTAGAAATTTCATATAAAGATCGCATGATATTTGTAACACCTAATCATTATAACTAAAATATCTCCTAAATGCAAGGGATTATCCATATTTTAATTATAACATTGTATTTTAATAGAAATATGTTATAATAAATATTATATTTATAAGTAAAATAAAAGGGGCACGAAATGGAATTCGGGAAATATATTGCTCATCGCGGGCTTCACAATCTTGACATATGGGCACCAGAAAATTCAGCTGAAGCATTCAGACGGGCAGTTGAGAAAGGCTTTGCAATTGAACTCGACGTTCACATTACCAAAGATAATTATGTAGCAGTTTTTCATGACGATAATTTAAAAAGAATGACAGGTGTCAACAAGGAAATTGCTGAAATGACCATGGGAGAACTTAGAAAGCTTAGACTACAGTGTACAAGTGAAAGAATTCCAACCATTCAGGAAGTTTTAAAATTAGTCGATGGCCGTGTGCCGTTACTTATAGAACTAAAAGGATCAACAACACATATTGGTAGATTAGAAAGAGCGTTAAGATATTCTATGAAAAACTATAAAGGTTTTTGGGCAGTACAATCTTTTAACCCATTAAGACTTAACTGGTTTAAGAAGAATATGCCCAAAATTCCACGGGGAATACTTATAACAAAGCCAGAGGATTTAAAAATGCGTATTGCTTCCTGTCCATTAGTATGGAAGTTATTAGTCCGTCCACAGTTTTTGTCATATGATATTAAATTTATGACGATGGATAAGATGATGACAGCAATAGCAAATGATTGCTTACTGTTGACTTGGACAATACGTTCAACCGAAGTTCTTGCTGAAGCAGAAAAATTTAGCGATAGTGTAATATTTGAAAATTTCATACCATAATAAAAAGCCCAGCTGATTAGTTGGGCTTTTAATATTTCTATGTTTAACAATCATCAGTTTTCACTATTATTCAGTAATGAATATATATACGTATCTTTCCATATTGGCTTGTTATTGCTGTCAGTCCAGAAATATACATTTTGTTTCAAATGAGCTTCTCTTGAAAAACCTAAGCTTTCAAGAAGCTTCCACGAGCTTTGATTTTGAGGATCGCATTCGGCAAATATTCTGTGCACACCATTTTCAAATGCCTGCGTAATTATAGCCTTACTGCTTTCTTGTGCATAGCCTTTTCCCCAATATGATCTATTGAATACGTAGCCTATTTCAAGAGAATTAAAATCTCTTTTACCTAAATAAATATTACCTATCATTTTCAGGTTGCTTTTGAGGACAACAGCAATCATTTCATCAGTTGAAATTCTCCATTCAAGATTAGCTTTTACTTCGTCACGGTTCATTGCCTTGTATGGCTCATATTTTACCACATCATTATCTGATAAGTATTCATATAAATCATCAAAATCGTATTTTGTATAACGTCTTAATATTAAACGTTCTGTTTCAGTAATAATATTATTATTTATCATTTTGTCCTCTTTTACTATAAAATAATAGTTCCCTTGTTGTCAATTTCAAGTTCAGTAACGATCCAGTCTGAAAGTCCGTGGCTGTCAAGAGCAAATCTCATTTTACCAGCAAAGTATGAATTATTGTGATCAACAATTGCCATAATTGTCGGTCCTGCTCCACTCATATAAACTGCATAAGCGTTAAGCGTATATGCAAGATCAAATACCTTATCAGCGTTAGGAATAAGCGGAAGTCTGTAAGGCTGATGAAGCTTATCACCAACTGCTGTTTTAAGGTTTTCAAACTTTCCGGTCAATAATGAAGCTGAAAAAAGTGCCGCTCTTGAAAGATTGAAAACTGCATCCTTATGAGATATTTCTTTAGGGAGGCATCCTCTTGCTTTTTCTGTTTTAAGCTCAAATGAGGGAATGATAGCAACAAACTTAAGTGTTGTAAAAACTTCCTGCTTAACCCAATGAACCTTCTGTCCGTCAAATACAGCTGTTACAATTCCACCAAGAAGAGCAGGGGCTGTATTATCAGGGTGCCCCTCAATCAAAGCAGCAAGGTCAACAAGCTCATCAGGTGAAAGAGGGGAGTCAAGCAAGATGTTAGCACCGATAAGTCCCGCAACGATACATGCTGAGCTACTTCCTAATCCTCTTGCCATTGGTATATTATTAATTTGTTCAATTCTTAGTCCGCTTAATTTTTTACCACAGATATCATAAACCTTTTTTGCTGATTCAAAAACAAGATTTGTGTCATCAGTAGGAATTTCTATAGCATCAAGGGAAGTGATTTCAACTTTGTCACTTTCCTCAATATTAACGTAGTTGTAATAATTCAACGCAAGTCCGAGTGCGTCAAATCCAGCACCAAGATTTGCACTTGTTGCAGGTATCTGTATTTTAATCATATTATCCTCTAAACATCTAACATTCTGATTTTTCCTATTACATTAGCACCACAAAGCTCAAGCTCATTGATACAGTGATCAATTTCCTTTTCGACCATTACAGTAGAAATAAATGCCATTTCATTATCTGAAACTTTTTTCTTATAAAGAATTTTCACTTCACCAAACAGAGCATTTACTTTTTCCTTGATGTGAAGTAAATCATCTGAACGAAGTCTGATATACATAGCAGTTTTTGCAAGTTTATAGCTTTCAATAAAACTGTAATCCTCACTTGTTTCCCATATTTGTGAAATGCTTGTTTTTTCGGCTTTAGCAACATCAATAATATCAGCAACAACGGCACTAGCAGTTGGCATTTTTCCTGCACCAGCACCGTAGAACATTACATCACCGACAGCGTCACCTTTTACAAGAATTGCATTATAAACATCATCAACATTAGCAATAGGACAGGATTTGTCAACGAAAGCGGCACGAACTATAGGGAGGATCTTGCCGTTCTCAAGCTGCTTAACGCTACCGATAAGTTTAATTGAACAGTTACAACTTTCAGCATATTCAACATCTTCAATAGTAATTCTTGAAATACCTGAAGTGTGAACTCTTTCAGGATAAACGTGTTTTCCATACGCAAGAGAAGCAAGAATACAGATTTTTCTGCAAGCATCTTGACCTTCAATGTCAGCAGTAGGATCCTTTTCAGCATAGCCAAGCTTTTGTGCAAGGGCAAGTGCATCATAGAAATTCATTTGCTCTTTAATCATCTTTGTAAGTATGAAGTTAGTTGTTCCGTTAAGTATACCAGCAATCTGAGTGATATTATTTGCTGCAAGGCATTGATGCAAAGGGCGGATAATAGGAATACCACCGCCGACACTTGCCTCAAACATATAATTACAGTTATTTGCTTTTGCAATAGCGAGAAGTTCAACACCCTTTGTAGCAACAAGCTCTTTATTTGATGTTACAACACTTTTACCTTTCTGTAAAAGTGATTTTGTGAATTGATAAGCTGGGTTTGTTCCCCCCATACATTCTGCAATGATATCAACTTCATCATCATTTAAAATGTCATTGAAATCCTTTGTAAGCTTATTAGCAAAAGGACTATCAGGAAAATCGCGAAGATCAAGAATATACTTTATATCAAGATCCTTTCCGGATTTTTTGCATATGCCCTCTTTGTTGTTATAAAAAACTTCAACAGTTCCGGAACCCACTACTCCGAAACCTA
>JAEWZG010000134.1 GCA_023395435.1 Bacillota bacterium | reverse complement strand
CCTGGATGTGGTCCTTGATTTCGTTTACAAAAGCGTTTGCAATTTCAGAAATATGTACCATTCCAGTGGTATCCTTATCGATTTCAACAAATGCTCCGAATTTTGTAATGCCAGTTACTTTTCCGTCGTAAATTTTACCAATCTCGAGCTGCATATAGAATTAAATATCCTCTCTTTTACATATTAATCAGACTAAAGTCTAATTTTTAGAAGCATCATAAATTCGTGTCTCGTTTGCATAGCCTAATCCTAATCTTTCGATCGCGATTTGCTCCATAGCTTTTTTAGGATCCTTTTCAAACATTGAAAGAAGTCTGGAGTTTTCGTCTTTTGTCTGCTGAACGGCAACAATCTGAGATTTAATTTTCTGATTTTCCTTTTTCTTTTCAGCAATAGTAACCTGTTGAGATACAAGAACAACAACGGCATATACCAAAAGAGACAGTATAGCTAAGTTTTTAAACTTGAATACTGCGGACTTTTTTCGCTTTTTTCTTACGGTTGGTCGTTCTGCCATTATTTTTCACATCCCTGTTGTTACTAATTTGCTTGTTATTATGATTATTATACACTATACACCCTGAGTGTTTCAAGCTTTTTTGTTTTTTCTTTCGATTATTTTTTAAAGTTGAGATAAATTTAACAAATTTATTCTTTGTTTTTTGAACAAGTGTACAAACTAACTTTTTTACTGGTACAGAAATCCTTATATAAACAGCGTGAAGTATCTTATAAATAAATGTTACTACTCTTCTTATAATACTCACAATGATATATCCAACGGTAAGCGTATACACCACAAACCCAAGAAAAGCGCCAAGGAAAATGAAAAAGCGAAGCTCACCTCTTGCCCGTTCTGTTGAATAAACAAAAAGTGTCATAGCGAAAAAGAAGGTATACACAACATCCTCGACAAAAACAGCAGTTTGATTGTGATTTATTAAAATTCTAAATACTCTGAAAAAGTCATATACTATTCCGAGCCCGACGCCAATAACGCAAGCCCAGAGAAAAAGCCACGTCTGTTCGGACACATTAAAAAAAGTCTCCATTATCGGAACAGCTTTGAAAATACTGTTGGAGTCTTTTTCCTATCCTTATCCCCATATACAAGCGACCATATGTCGCCCTCAACAGAAAGGTCCCCTGTTTCAACATTCATTGAGTTTATATGAAGGTCACGCCCCTGTATCACAAGCTCACCAAGCTGTGTATAAAGAGTAATACTTCTCTCATCAAAGTTGTCAACATCAGTAACACCTGTCATTGAGAGAACATTTCTGTTTTCAAGGAACAGATTATGAAAGCCTTTTGGCTCTGAAGGTTTATTATTCACCATATAGACACGCCCTTTCTTGTAAAATGTATATGCAAAGGGACGTGGTTTAATGATAAATTTAATTGTTATATCTTAATCCCTGAATGCTATTTCTACGGAGCATTTCCTTATCAATTGAATTTAAGACATTGCGCTTGTTATTACTCCAAAGCGGTGCAACAAGTGTTTTCTTGTCACCGTCACCCGTCAGTCTTTGAATAACAGTATCAGGCGGGAGGATTTCAAGCTGGTCACAGACAAGACTAATATAATCTGAAAACTCCATTGCCTTAAACTCGCCTTTTTCATACTCGTCGCATATTCGTGTGCCTTTAATAATATGAAGAAGATGAATTTTTATGCTGTGTGGCTTGAGTGAGGCAACAGATCTTGTTGTTTCAAGCATCATTTCTTTTGTTTCACCAGGGAGCCCATTGATTATATGAACACAGATGTTTATCCCTCTTGAAGAAAGCATATCATATCCGTCAAGGAAATTCTTGTAGGTGTGGCAACGATTAATACGCTTGTCAGTTTCATCGTGAATGGTTTGAAGGCCAAGTTCAACAATAAGATAAGTTCTTTTAGTTAGCTCTTTTAATAGGTCACATATTTCGTCTGAAAGACAATCTGGTCTTGTCGCTATGCAAAGACCAACAACATTCGGAAATTCGATCACACTATTATAAAGCTCCTTTAATTTGTCAACAGGAGCATATGTGTTTGTCCCAGCTTGAAAGTATGCTATATATAATGCATCAGGCCACTTTTTATGCACACGCATACGGATTTCATCAAATTGCTGGTGAATGCTTTCGCAAGGATCACCTCCAAAATCACCGCTTAGATTACCTGAACAAAAGCTGCATCCTCCTGTTGACTTTGTTCCGTCGCGGTTTGGGCAGGTCATTCCGGCATTGAGAGAAACCTTAAAAACTTTGGAATTAAATTTATTCTTTAAAAAGCAGTTGAAAGTATAGAATCTTTTGTTATCAAGGTATTTTATAAAAGTATTTTTCATGTTTACCCCCCCATAGAATATTGACAAATTATACAAAAAAAGTAACAAAATTTCTCTGCATTAACAAGACTTTTTAACGAGAAGATTTATTTGTTTAAAGTGCTTAAATAAATAATAGTATAGTTAGCAATAGTGAATAATTATATGTTGATATAAACAATATTTTAACACATTTCTACTCTTTTTTCAATTAAATGCATATAAACAGATTAACTAAGTAATAAAATATTCACTTGCAATTCAATGAAATTATGTTATAATTGTTGTAAGCAAAGAAAATTAATGTATATTTCTTGCCATTTTCATACGGGAGGAGAATGACAATTGAAAACTGTATTAGTAACAGGCGCAAGCGGAATGATTGGCATGGAAGTTGTCAACAGCTTATTGTCGAAAGGTTATAAAGTTGTCGGTACTGACAGGCAGTCAAACGAATTAATCGGAAAGCCTAATTATACTTTTGTTCAGGCTACTATTGCCGATAAACAGAGAATATTAGGTATTATCAGCAGTCAAAGGTTTAATGCTGTAGTTCATCTTGCAAGTTCGTGTGACAATGATATTCCAGCATTTGTTACAGATCAGGAAATGGCTGATAGCAAGACCTGTGATAAATATTTTTATAAGGCATGTGTTCAGGCAGGAATAAGAGATATTCTAATGCTTAGCACAACACAGGTATATGCAGTTACAAAATCCCGTGAACCTATAAGAGAAACAGCTGATTTAAAACCAACATCGAATTATGCAAAAATGAAAATGGAATCAGAGCTAGCATTAATGGCAGCAGTTAAAAAAAGTGATAGTACTCCAGTAATTATGAGGATCGCTCCTGTTTATAAGGCTGATTACACACAGAATATGCGCGAAAAAGTTTACGATAGTAAAGATGACGTCGGATTTGTTTATGGTGATGGAAGTTATGGTTTCTGCTTCTGCTGTATTTATAATTTAGTTGAATTTATCAACGCTATTCTTTCTGGTCCACAGGGACATTATGATGGCGAATATAACATATGTGATACAAGACTTACACTTGCTAAGGAAATTGTTGATAATGAAAGAGCTAATCATCGTATGGGCGTTGTACTACAGCGTGGCGGTGGAGCTGAAGCATTAAAGGCCGCTATTGGAGTAAATGCAAAGAAGGCAAAATTCGATTATCGTTATGTTGATCTTTCAACACTTACAAACAATACCTGCTACGACAATACTAAAGCAAAGAGATTTTCAACATTCCGTTGGACTCTTTCAAACACAAAGTAAATACATAAAATAAACGGCTGCAGATTTCTGCAGCCGTTATTATTAATTATCGTATTTTCTGATTCTTAAAGGAATTCCAAGTTCTTCTGATATTTTTCTGCATTGTTCAATTTCTTCAGCAGGGATAACATCCACAACAGAAAAGAGAACCTTCGGAATGTATTTCTTACAATCCTTTGCAAAGTTAAGCATTGCGTTGAAGGATTGCTTTCCAAAGCTTGGTTGTGTAACACGCATATATTCTGATTCACTTCCCGCATTAAGACTTATGGAAGCAATATCAATGAGTCCTTCAAGGAGATGTGCAACAGGCCTACCATGGATAATATCAGCAAGTCCGTTTGTGTTTATTCTCACTGGTGTTTTTGTCTTTGACTTAATGTATTTTGAAACTTCAAGAAGAACATCAAGTGCTTCAAGTGGTTCGCCATAACCACAGAATATAATTTCAGCATAACTGTCAAGTTCTTTTTTATCAAGTTCAGCAATGGTCTGCTGTGCAGTAGGATCCTTTTCAAGCCATAGACTGTCAGAACCATATGCTCCTTCACCGTTGTTTCTGATGCAGAAAATACAGTCGCAAGGACATTTGTTCGTAAGATTTATATATAATTTGTTTTCTATTTCATATAAAATTGTCATGCTCATAATTTCAGCCTTTCTGTTATTAAAGATAAGTAATAGTATAACCCTTTTAATACAGAAAATCAAGTAACCGGTGGAATACTTCCGCCGGTTACTCTTTTAATTATAAACGTTTTACTTCATAGCCTTTTGCTTTTAGCTGTTCAACAATACCATCCTTACCGACCATGTGCATTGCACCGACAACATAGAAGCATTTCTTGTTTTCTGATAGATACTGCTGAGCTTTGGTTACCATACCATTATTACGGTTTGTAAGCATCTGCTTGTTGTATTCTTCATACAGTTCTTTTTCTTTATCTGAAATGCTAGCATCTACACTGCCACCACCAATTCTATATAGGGTATCAATGTCCCCTGACTTCCATGCTGTGTAAAGATCATTAAGGGATTTAGCTTGCTCGTCAAGAGTCTGCGTTGTGTATGATTTAAGCAGAAGATTTATAGTATCATCAGAAAAACCATTGAGCATAGCCATTTGAAACTCAACAGATTCAACCTCAAGAATCTTCTTTTTTGCCTTTTTTGCCTTGTTAAGGAAGTTTGCGTCAAGTCCGTTGTCAGATGATAAGCCGGATTTTTTCAAAACAAGATTATCAAGCAATGATATCCACATCGCTGGCTTCATACTGTCATACAAGGACATATATGAATCGTTGTCGGATAGAAGCTTCTTTAATTTTTCGTATGTGTCTTCATCAATGTGGTCTTTTATTGTTGTTCCGTCAGTATATGCAAGGTCTGTTGACATTTCAAGCTGTTTTTTAAAATCATTTTCAAAGGCTACAATGTCACATTCAACAGCAAGATAATCTGCCTCGTCAAAAGCATCCGTCACAAATGAAGGAAGCGGGTATATTGAATCATCTGCAGCGTGGATTGAACCGAAGAGATATAGCTTTCCTTTAGAATTCTTTGAGGTAACCTCCCACATACAGAACTTATTGTCGCTTGCTATATCTGACGAGCTATCTGACTTCGAAGAAGATGATTCCGGCTTTTTATCCTTCTTCCCGATACTTGTCTGACAGCCTGAAAAAATTACAGACATAACAATTATAAGCGAAAGAACAATAAATTTAGTTTTTCTCATAGCACTTACCTTTTAGTTCTTTTTAAATAAGCTTAAACCCTTTTTGTTAGAAAACCCTTTCTTCTGACCAAGGCTTAATCTTATTGTAAACAGTTTGTCTGTCATAAATACACGTACTGCAAAGAACATACAAATTATTAGGAATACAATCTGGTATGCAAATCCGCCCCAGAATAAAGTGTCCTTAGCAAAGAGGATGTTATCAACAGCAATAAATGTATGAGAGAATGGAATTGCATAAATTAAAAGCTTTGGTACGATTGACAGTGAATTAACATCAATAAATAGTGTTATCATATATGGAATCATTGCAGCAAACATAACGGGCATAATAAGAGACTGCGCACTCTTAACGTCTTTTGCGAGAGCACCAAGAATAAGCGAAACTGAAAGCGCAATCAAAATTGTGAGGAACATCTGCATTCCAAGGAATACATAATCTGTACCCTGAAGCTTTAGTCCAAGCTCAGAAACATATTTTGAAACATTTCCGCTTTCTTTAGACGCTCCGCTGGTCATACCGTTCATAAAGCTTGAGAATCCTATCATATAAACAATAGCGTTAAGTGCGGCAACCATTGCAGCTGCAAGCATTTTTGCTGTGAGAACAGATACTCTTGATACTGGAGCAGAAAGAAGTGTTTCAAGTGTCTTGTCGACTTTTTCTGTCGCGATAGCAGAAATAATCATCTGTGACGCATACATAACAAGTAAGAAAATAACGATAGGAACAAACACTCCCTGTGTTGAAACAAAGCCGCTGAGGGCTGATGTGTTAACCTTTGCACTCTTGTCGCCAACAACAGTAATATCCGTCTGCTTAACAGGATCCTGAATAAATTTAATATCATTAATGTCTATACTTTTTTCTGCCATAATTGTTGTTTTTACAGCTTCTTTTATTGCATCAAGGCCTGCCGATGAACTTGCGCTTGAAATTGTTCCTGACATTGAAATAGTTTTCATTGAAGAAACATTAATTAGCTCAGCTTTTTTATTTTTAACAATAACATCGTCAGCGAAACCTTTTGGAATAACAATAACGCTGTCAATGTCAAGGTCGTTAATTTCCTTCTGATAATCAGTGGAGTTTAGCTTAACTTCTTTAACAGTAATATCCTTCTGTGATTTCAAGGCAGTCATGACACTTTTAGTGAATGCACTGTTATCCTGATCACATATTGTTATGGTCTTTGACTTTTTGTCAAGGTCATCTGTTACGCCTGTCATAACATTTCCAATGATATAGAATATACCAAGTGTGAGGAAAAGACTTATTAAAGTCTGTACAGTCATAAGTTCTTTTATTTCTTTTCTTAAAAGACTATAAAATTTCATGTTCCTTCACCACCCTTTCAAATACTTCTTCAAGGTTATTAGCGCTATATCTTTCCTTGAGTTCCTGTGTCTTACCGATAACAAGAAGCTTACCGTTTGCAATAATTCCTACTCTGTCGGAAACATACTCGATTTCAAGCATATTGTGTGAGCTTAAAAGGAATGACATACCTTCGTCTGCTAAGTCCTTAATCATTTTTCTTATTTCAAGTGCGTTAATGATATCAAGTCCTGATGTTGGTTCATCAAGAATTGCAAGGGCAGGTCTTGTCATAACGGCACGAGCAAGAAGCAGCTTTCTTGTCATACCTCTTGAATAAGAACCAATCTTTTCATTTAGTCTTTCGCCAAGCCCGCAAGTTTCTGTTGCGGTTTCAACATATTTTTTTGCAAGTTCATGGTCTGTTGTAAAGATTGAAGCCATAAATTCAAGATAACCTTTGCCTGTCATAGTCTTGTATGCACCAGCTTCATCCGGTAGATATGTAATGTTTTCTCTTACTTGTGCAGGATGCTCAGTAATGCTGAAGCCGTTAACGACCGCATCTCCACCTGTTGGGGTAAGAAGTGTGGAAATCATTCTGATTGTGGTTGTTTTTCCTGCACCATTCGGGCCGATAAGAGCAAAAATTTCACCCTTTTGTATGTCAAAGCTTACTCTGTCAGCGGCAAGTACCTTTGCATACTTTTTTGACAGCTCTTTTACTTCAAGAACAGTTGACAATATTACCATCTCCTTTTTTTCTAACTGTATATATCATACATATACAGTATCACGTTTCACTATTGTTGTCAAGAGAAAAAAGACAAATATATTTGAAAAAATTCCCCATATATATAAATAATTTATTAAAAATGGATAATAATAGATGTAACAAGGGGTGATTATATGATTAATAGCAATTTAATACAGCTTGAAAATATATTCAAGATTTATCTTCAGGGTGAAAGTGAAGTAAGAGCACTTAACGGCGTTGATCTTTCCATAAGAGAGGGTGAGTTTGTCGCAATCGTAGGTGCGTCAGGTTCGGGCAAGTCAACACTTATGAATATGATTGGCTGTCTTGACTCACCGACATACGGAAGTTATACTCTCAACGGCGAAAATGTTTCAGCAATGAACGATAAGGAGCTTTCATATATACGTAACCGAAAAATCGGCTTTATTTTTCAAGGCTTTAATCTTATTCCAGGATTGACAGCTATTGAAAATGTAGAACTCCCTCTTATTTACCGGAAGGAAAATAAAAAGGACAGGATTAAGAAAAGCCGTCAGGCGCTTGAAAGAGTTTCTCTTGAAAACAGAATAGATCACTGCCCAAATCAGCTTTCAGGTGGTCAGCAGCAAAGAGTTGCAATAGCAAGAGCAATAGCAGGGCGGCCTGATATTATTCTTGCTGATGAGCCTACGGGTAATCTTGATACAAAATCAGGAACAGAAGTTATGGATTTATTAAAAGACCTCAATAGTACAGGAATAACAATTTTACTAATAACGCACGATTTGAATGTTGCAATGCAAGCATCAAGAGTTATCAGAATAAGTGATGGGAAAATAGCAAGTGATTCATAAAAAAAGGCGGATATTATTCCGCCTTTTTTTATTCTCTTATACCTTCAACAAAATCCAGAGGAACAGTAAAAAGTATTCCCGTATTAGGTAATGACAGATCGCCCACTACATCGGTAATTACTTGTCTTGCGGTTTCAAGCTGTTCATCGTGAATAACAGCAAGAATTGTTCTATTGTCATCACGGTCGACTTCAAAAAAAGCTCTCAATGAGCTGCCTATAAAGCTGTTTTCCTGCCTCGCCAGTGTCATAGCCATACCTGTCGAATTGATAATTGTTGCTCCTTTGATTCCTGCTTGGGACATATCCTCAAGAAGAAAATTAAGCACATCAACCTTATTAAGTACAAACACCATCAGTTTCATAAATGTCCTCCAGAAAAGTCGTATTTGATTTCGCAATAAAAGTATTGACAGCGATAAGATAAATTATTATTCAAGAATATCTTTTATTTCGCCGTTATTTATAATTATTCTTGGGACACGTTTTGATATTCCACATACTATTTCATATCCAATTGTCCCGTATATATCTGCGAGGTCATCTGCGGTAATAGTTTCATTACCATCTGTGCCGAATAATGTTGCAACATCACCGACCTTAACATCAATATCAGAAACATCAATCATAGTCTGATCCATACAGACTCTTCCGATTACCCGAGCTCTTTCTCCGTTTATAAGAACATCTGCCTTTGATGATAGAAGTCTTGAATACCCGTCAGCGTAGCCGATTGTCAATGAAGCTATCTTGGTTGGTTTTTCTGCTATGTATGTTCTTGCGTAGCTTACAAAATCCCCTGCATTTATGGTTTTAACATGGGAAACAATAGTTTTAAGCTCCATAACAGGCTTTAAAGGCTTAGGTAATTCAAGTGCTGTATTCGGATGCAAGCCATATAAAGTAATTCCAAAGCGGGCAAGTGTACTTTCACAATTATTATGATAAGTTGCACCTGCACTGTTCATAAAATGAAGCTGACTTAAGTTAATGCCTCTGTTTTTAAGCTCTTTGTTTATATCCAAAATGAGTGTTGTTTGTTTGTCTGTGTATGAGATATCTTCAGGGGACTCACTGTCTGCAACAGCAAAGTGTGTGAATATTCCTTCGACACTGATACTTTCAAGTGAGATAATTTTTTCGATTTCATCACAGTATCCATTGATAGTATCGTGCTTTATCCCTATTCTGCCCATCCCTGTATCAATTTTTATATGAACGCGGAGTTTCTTGCCATTTGTTATTGCATCGGACATTGCTTTAGCGTGATCAAAGCAGGTTATTGCTTCAATGACGTTGTTGTCAATAATCTCCGAAACATCCTCTGGTGGAACATAGCCGAGAATGAAAATTTCTTTAGTTATTCCTGAACGTCTTAAGTGCAGGGCCTCAGATATATTTGAAACCGCAAACCAGTTCACACCGAGGGATTGAAAATAAGGTGCAACTATGCTGTCACCGTGCCCATATGCGTCAGCTTTAACAACAGCCATAATCTGTGTGGCGTCTGAAATAAAAGATTTGCAGATATCATAATTATATTTTAATCGGTCGAGGTGAATTTCAGCCCAAGCTCTCTTATAAAATTTTTTCATAACAGCCTTTCTGCATAATTCCACAAATTTGTTAGACTTGAATAATATGGAAGGTTATGCTACAATATAAAAAAATATGTGAGGGTATAAAATGAAGGAAAAAACCGTTTGCTTTACAG
>JAEWZG010000060.1 GCA_023395435.1 Bacillota bacterium | reverse complement strand
AATGCTGTACCACCTTTGAGGGTGTGCGAAACAAGCACAACGGAGTGCTACCGTTAAAGAGCAACTATTGAGGTACTTTTGTACGAAATAGGGTGGAACCACGATATTATCGTCCCTTTGGATATTACTTATCCTTAGGGGCGTTTTTGTTTTAATGAGGAAGTGACAGAATTGATAATTTCGGCTTGTGGTGATAACTGCACTATATGCCCAAGGTTTATGCCAAAAACAGAAAAAGAGCTTTCAGAAACGGCAGTGCTATGGTATAAAATCGGTTGCAGAGACAGGATTGTTAATAATAATGAAATCAAATGCTATGGATGCAGACCTGAAAATGCCTGCACATATAAAATTATTGAATGTACAAAGTCACATGGAATTAGCAACTGTGGTGAATGTTATGAATATCCATGCAATAAAATAATCAAGGCATTTGAAAGAACATCAGCCTTTGAAGCAAGATGTCGTGAAATTTGTACAGAAAAAGAATATGTATTATTGAAAAATTCTGCTTTCTGCAAGCAGGATAACCTTGACAGAATAAAAAACAGTATAATAGATCAGAGGAAACATAAGGGGGACATATGGTAGAAAAAATTATCAATGTTAAGGATTATCTCACAAAATCAAAGCTTCCTGCCAGTGATTATGTAATAAATCCTTATGTGGGATGTCCTCACGGTTGCAGATATTGTTATGCAAGTTTTATGAAGCGTTTTACAGGTCATACTGAACCTTGGGGAGATTTTATTGACGTAAAGCTTTGTGATAAGAAAATCAATACAAAGCTATTAGAGGGCAAAACGCTTTTCCTTTCATCGGTGACTGATTGTTATAATCAGTATGAGGAAAAATACAAGTTAACTCGAAGCATTCTCGAACAGCTTAAGGATATTGATTGTGCTGTGGGAATATCCACAAAATCAAAGCTGATAACGAGAGATATTGACTTGCTAAGGCAATTTAAAAAACTTACAGTATCAATGTCAATAAACACTCTTGATGAAAGCTTCAGGAATGATATGGACAATGCAAGTACTATTACTGAAAGACTGGACACTCTAAAAACTCTTCAAGAAAATGGAATATATACGGTTCTTTTTATGTCGCCGATGTTTCCTTATATAACTGATTTTAAAGCAATTATTGAACGCTCAAAGGATTTTATTAATGAGTATTGGTTTGAAAATCTTAATCTGCGTGGCGATTATAAAGCAACAATAATGAACTATATCCAGCAGAATTACTTAGAGTTATATGATGAATACAAAGAAATTTACAATAAAAACAACAAACAATACTGGACAAAAATTTCAAGTGAAATTAAGGAGTATTGTGAGGGTAATAATATTATATATAAAAATTATTTTTACCATGAGGAACTTGTAAGAGAAAAGGAAATGACATTATGAGCATTGAAATAAAAAGAGCATGCCAGTCTGATGCTGGTATAATTGCAAAAATAATTTGTGAGTCTTGGAAAGAAGCATATAAGAACATTATTAGCAAAGAATTTATCACACAAAAAACAAACATTGATGAAAGAACAAAATTGTTTGAAAAAATATTATCCGAAAACAAGCAGATTATTTATTTGGTTTTTGATAACGATAAACCTTGTGGAGTATGTACTTGTGATGTATCTAAGGATGCTGATTTAACTGATACTTTTGAAATAATTGCAATCTATTTTTTGCCAGAATACTGGAATAAAGGTTATGGCACAAAAACAATGACGTATGTTATTAGACAGATTAAAGATAAAGGCTATAACAGAATATCACTGTGGACGCTTGAAAATAATGAGCAAGCAAAACATTTTTATGAGAAATGTGGTTTTGTTTCGGACATAATAAGGAAATGTGACTTTGATAATAGCTTGAATTATGAGAGGTTTATTTATAACTTAAAGAACAAACGGTAATAATGATAACTATTTATACATATTGTAATGAAAAGGGGATAAAAATGATTAAATTAACATTAAAAGATGGAAGCATTAGAGAAATTGAAAATGCAATGTCAGCAGCAGAAGTTGTAAAAGGCATAGGGATGGGTCTTTATAAGGCAGCTTGTGCTGTAAAGCTCGACGGAAAGGTCTGCGACCTTCGCACAGCAATTGAAAATGACTGCACATTTGAAGTTCTTACATTTGATGATAAGGACGGAAAGCATACATTCAGGCACTCAGCAGCACATTTGCTTGCACAGGCAGTAAAGGCACTTTACCCTGATGCAAAGCTTGCAACAGGTCCAGCAACAGACACAGGATTTTTCTATGACTTCAATGTAGAAAAGCCATTCACTGCAGATGACCTTGTAAAAATTGAAAAGAAAATGAAAGAGCTTTCAAAAGAGGGTCTTGAAATTGAACGCTTTGAGCTTTCACCAGAAGAAGCAATAAACCTTATGACAGAACGCAACGAGCCTTTGAAGATTGAGCTTATTAATAAACACGTTTCACAGGGTGATAAGCTTTCATTCTATAAGCAGGGCGATTTCGTTGACCTTTGTGCCGGTCCACACCTTATGTCAATGGCACCAATCAAGGCATTTAAGCTTACAGCTTGCACAGGTGCTTACTGGATGGGTAATGCAGAAGGTCCACAGCTTTCAAGAATTTATGGGACAGCATTCCCTAAAGCAAGCGAGCTTGAAGAATATCTAAAGGCTGTTGAAGAGGCAAAGCTTCGTGACCATAACAAGATCGGCAGAGAGCTTGAATTCTTCACTACAGTTGATTATATCGGACAGGGACTCCCTATTATGCTTCCTAAGGGTGCAAGAGTAATTCAGCTTCTCCAGAGATGGGTTGAAGATGAAGAGCAGAAGAGAGGATATCTTCTTACAAAGACACCTTTTGTGGCTAAGAGAGATTTATATAAGATTTCAGGGCACTGGGATCATTATCGCGAGGGAATGTTTATTCTTGGCGATCCTGATGATGAAACAAAGGAGTGCTTTGCTCTCCGTCCAATGACTTGTCCATTCCAGTATCAGGTATTCCTGAACCGCCAGCGTTCATACCGTGATCTTCCAATGCGTCTTGGAGAAACATCAACGCTTTTCAGAAACGAAGACAGTGGAGAAATGCACGGTCTTATCCGTGTCCGTCAGTTCACAATTTCTGAAGGACATCTTGTTCTCCGTCCTGATCAGCTTGAAGAAGAATTCAGAGGGTGCCTTGACCTTGCAAACTATATCCTTGACACATTAGGAATGAGAGAGGATGTAACATACCGCTTCTCACAGTGGGATCCAGAAAATACAGCAAAATATGAAGGTACAGTAGAACAGTGGGATGAAGCTCAGGGAATAATGAAGAAAATCCTGGACCACATCGGTCTTGATTATGAAATCGGTATTGATGAGGCTGCTTTCTATGGACCAAAGCTTGATATCCAGATGAAGAACGTTCACGGAAAAGAAGATACAATCGTAACAATTCAAATTGATATGCTTCTTGCTAAGAAATTCGGAATGGAATATATTGATGCAGACGGCTCACGAAAAATCCCATATATTATTCACAGAACATCACTTGGCTGCTATGAGAGAACGTTGGCATTGCTCATTGAAAAGTATGCAGGTGCATTGCCGGTATGGTTGTCACCAACACAGGTTGAAATTATGCCGATATCTGACGCACAGCTTGAATATGCAACAAACCTTTATAATAAGCTTGACGCTGTTGGAATACGTGCACACGTTGATAGCAGAAATGAAAAGATAGGTTATAAAATCCGTCAGGCACAGCTTGAGAAGGTTCCTTATATGCTTGTTATCGGCGATAAGGAAATTGAATCAGGTGCTGTCGCAGTACGTTCAAGAAAAACAGGTGAAACTGAAGTCATGTCTGCAGATGAGCTTGTATCAAAGCTTCTCACGGAAATTGCATCAAAAGCATTATAATAGATTAATCAGGGCGGGGAATTTCCTGCCCTGTTTTTATTTATATCGTAGATAATATTTTTTTGTTGAAAAGGGGAAAGTAATGTTGAAAGACAAAGGTTATTGTGATATTATTTATTATAGTAACTTAATCATTCGGAGGAAATATGAAAAAATCCTTTTTATATATATTAATTTTAGCAACAATTATCACAACGGGCTGTTCAAGAGTCGGTAAAATAATGCCCGACGGGGACGTGATTATTAATGACAGCTCGTCAATAACTGAGCCTGAAGTGACAACAATAGAAGAAATTGAGCCTGATGTCCCACAAATTGAGAGCGTTTCTTTTTCGCAGAAAATAGAAGCCGAGCTCGGGCAATTAGGTGGCGACATAAAGCGTAGTCAGGTGAGAAAAGGCTATTCTGGAACAGGATATGTAACAAACTTCACAACAAAAGCTGAAAATAGCTTTGGTCTTGAGGTTACTGTGCCATCAAACCAGCATTATAATATTACTCTTGTTTTAGCTTCAGATAAAAAAGAAAACAACATTCTTACTGTCAATGGAAAGGATGTTTCTGAATTTGTCACATCAGGTAAAAAAGGTTATAATAAAATCGTAATAAGCAGTGTTTTTATTCCAAAAGGGAAAGCAATAATAGGCATACGCGAAGTTACTGGTGGAATTGATCTTGATTATATAAATATTTCAAACAGTCAAGAAGTCAAGCAGAGTGATGTTATACCTGACAGTGTTCCGATAAACAAGTCAGCCGATAAAAAGACAAAGAACACTATGCTTTATCTTGCAGAAAACTATAATAAAAACGTTATAAGCGGGCAGTATGCAACAATGGGCACTAATGCTGAACTTGAGCTTATTTATAAAACAACAGGGAAATATCCTGCTATGCGGCTTGGTGATATGAGAACATACACTTCAAATAGCATCCGCAATGTGCGTGAAATTGAAGAAGCTATAAAGTGGTCACAAAAAGGCGGACTTGTCAGTTATGTCTGGTATTGGGAAGCTCCTATGAACGAATCCTCATGCTTTACAAAGGAAACTAAATTTGACCTCAAAAAAGCTGTCTCAAAGGTCAACATAGCACAGCTTTCAATTGAGGATATTGAAAAGCTTAATGAAAAGGGCGAAATATCAAGCGAATGTGTTGCGTTGGTAAAGGATATTGATACAGTGTCAAAGCAGCTTGCAATACTGCAGGAAAATGGAGTTACTGTTTTGTGGAGGCCTTTGCACGAGGCAAGCGGTGGCTGGTTCTGGTGGGGTTCTTCAGGGAACGAAGCCTATAAGTGGCTGTGGAAGCTTATGTATGAACGTCAGACATACTACCACAAGCTTAACAATCTTATCTGGGTATGGAACTGTCACGATGCATCTTGGTATGTTGGCGATGACAAATGCGATATAATCTCCGCTGATATTTATACTGGTACACATATCTCATCAAGTCAGGTTAAAACATATCAGGAATTTAACAAGATATCTTCAACGAAAATGATAGCACTTTCTGAATGTGACACTCCGCCCGAAATTAACTTTATGCTAAGGGATAGAGCGATGTGGTCGTGGTTCGGCGTATGGTCTGGGGAATATCTTATGGATCAGTACGGTGATATGTCAGAAAAATACACTTCAAAGGATCAATTTATCAAAACATATAATCATAAGAATGTTATTACGCTTGAGAAACTTCCGGATTTTAACGTATGGGTAAACTAATTTCAAAATTTTTATCAGATCACAAAAATTACAATAGCGGGAATAGGTTATCTTAAATACAGCAATAAAGAATATAAAATTAAGAGAGGGTGGACTCTCTTATTTCACAAACAAAAAGGACTGCTTTTGCAGTCCTTAATTATTTTCAACATATAAAATCGGATAACCCACCATATAAGGCTTAACGATTTCAGGGTATTTATCAGCCATTTCAAAGATTATCGATGAAATTTTCTTCGCACATTCAACAAGCTCTTTAAGGCTTTTTTCATAAAGAGTTGGACAAACTGGCGAAATTGAAATAACACGCTTAGAATTGAAATCCATAATTCTAAAGGGCCATATCTGGCAGTCAAAAGGCTTATTTATACCAAGCTTGCATCCCTCTTCACCTAATAGTGTGCAGTAATATAAATCCTCATCCTCTTTACGTTTAAGCTTGAGGAGCTTGCAGTTCCCTTTTGGTATGAATTCCTGTTGTGGTAAAATCTCTGAAGTTATTATATCTTCAACCTCAGGCGTAATGACAGGAGTTTCCCATAGATCATAGCTATCAAATTCACAGCATATTCTGCATTCAGCACATTGAGCCTTTGATAGAATACTTGTAAGCATAGTGTCACCTTCTAAAAAATATATATTTTTAGGATAACACAAAATTGCTCAATGTCAAGAAGTAAATGTTATTTTATAAAATAATATATAATTCCATATAATACAGATGCAAGTGTTCCATATAAAATTACAGGGCCGGCAATAGTGAATATTTTTGCACCAAGACCAAGAATAAGTCCTTCACTTTTGAACTCTATAGCAGGCGAAACGACTGCATTTGCAAAGCCTGTGATAGGAACTAAAGTTCCTGCGCCACCGTGTTTTGCAATCTTTTCATAAAGCTTTAAACCAGTCAATAAAGCCGAAAGGAAAACAAGAGTAGCAGAAGTTAGGAGAGCTGCATTTTTCTTGCTCATTCCCATGCTATTATACCAGTCAAGGAGAAGCTGCCCAATTCCACAGATAAGCCCACCGATAACAAAAGCTTTAGGGATGGTTATCCATGATTTGGATGGTGGAGAAGCTTTTTTTGTCATTTCTGAATATTGTTGCTGATTTACTTTCATATTATCACAACCTTTTATAACATTAAGCATATTATTTGCATATAAAATCAAATAATACTTATATATTTCATAATTTAAATTATAAAATAAATTTATAAAAGGTTATCTGTATTGACTTTTGTATAAAAAAGAATTAAAATTAGAGTAGAATATTATCATATTTTATATAAATGTGATAAAAAGTTAGGAGATGTAATTATGAACAGCTCAAACGAAAAATGCGAAGAAT
>JAEWZG010000034.1 GCA_023395435.1 Bacillota bacterium | reverse complement strand
TGGACAAAATGTATATTAATCTTGAAAAGTACGGTAATACTTCAAGCGCAAGTATTCCTCTTGCACTTGATGAAGCTATAAAAGAAGGTAAAATTAAAGACGGTGATAAAGTTTGTCTTGTTGGATTTGGAGCGGGACTAACTTACGGTGCTTTAATATTCGAATTTTAAGGAGAAATTAAAATGAATACAAAAATAACAGAACTTTTGGGAATTAAATATCCAATTATTCAAGGCGGTATGGCATGGGTTGCTGAAAGCACACTTGCTGCAGCCGTATCAAATGCAGGCGGTCTTGGACTTATCGCTGGTGGAGCTGCTCCTATTGATTATTTAAGGGATCAGATCAGAAGATGCAAATCTCTCACAGACAAGCCTTTTGGTGTAAACATTATGCTCATGAGCCCTAATGCTGAAGAGCTTGCACAGCTTGTTATTGACGAGGGCGTTCCTGTTGTAACAACTGGTGCTGGAAATCCAGGTAAATATATGGAAGCATGGAAAGCCGCTGGAATTAAAGTTATTCCTGTTATTCCTTCTGTTGCTCTTGCAAAGAGAATGGAAAGAGCAGGCGCTGATGCTGTTGTTGCTGAAGGAACTGAATCAGGTGGACACATCGGCGAAAATACAACAATGTGTCTAGTTCCACAAGTTGTTGACGCAGTAAGTATTCCTGTTATTGCAGCAGGTGGTATTGCTGATGGACGTGGTGTTGCTGCTTCATTTATGCTTGGAGCTCAGGGTGTTCAGGTAGGAACAGTCTTCCTTGCAGCTGAAGAATGTCAGGTTCATGAGAACTACAAAAAATTAGTTTTAGAAGCAAAGGACACAGATAGTATTGTTACTGGAAGATTCACTGGTCATCCATGTAGAGGAGTAAAGACAAAATTTGCAAAAAAGCTCTTGACCTTCGAGCGTGATGGCGGAACACCTGAAGAATTCGAAGAAATGACATTAGGAAGCTTAAGAAAAGCTGCTGTTGACGGTAACATTGATGAAGGCTCATTCCTTTGTGGTGCTATTGCAGGTCTTGTAAATGAAATTGAACCTACAAAGATAATTATTGAAAGAATGTTTGACTCAGCAGAAAAGCTATTGAGTAAATAAAATTATATATAAGAATATTATTGCTTATAAGTTGACGGATTATAAGGACAGACTGATATGAGAATATTAGCTTATGACTCAGGTATATCATTATTTACAGTAGACGAGCTTATACCTTATGCGGTAGCTTCGCTGCTACTATGTATTGCTTATTTTATAGGTGTATATTTTGGCTATTACAGGCGTATAAAAGAGTTTATAAAAATGCAGGCAGAATATGAATTTAAGGGAGAATCAAGACTGACAGTATTCTGGGGATTTTTAGTTGTTTTGCTTTTAGCTGATATTTATGTATGTTTTATTGAACCAGATATCTTCCATTGGATTTATGTCACCATTTTTTCTATAGCTTTTGTCGTATATATTACGACAGGAATAATTATTATCGGCGAATTTGATATGTTTATTGATGGAACGATTATTAAGCTTGATGTGATATCAAGGATTGAAATGTTGTATTATGGCTACAGACCTAGGCCGGTAATGGTCATAATCATGAGAGACGGAAAGAAAATAAGGAAACGAGCCCCGGGAAGGACAAGAAAGTTTTTAGAAAAACATTTAGGTGATGTTTGGATAATCAATAATGTAGATTTTCATTAATAAGTTGACAATATCATTAAATACAAAAAGCAAGAAGGTTTGACATGAATATCTTTTTCTTTATAGTTTTCGGAATAATTGATTTATCAATATTTGTAGTTGCTGTTGTTCTGAGTAAAAAAGATAACAAAAAATACAAAAGGCTTCTTGAATCAGATACTGGCGAAGTGCTCTTTGATATCAAATACAAGAAGAAAAAGATTGAAAAGATGTTTGCTATATTTATTGGCTTCATTTTTGTGATAGATAAGTCTATGGCAATATGGACACAGAGATCAGGCATATATATTTCAGGGATGGCATTATTGTTCATAGTGCTTTTAAGCATTAAGACTCCTGAAATTTATATTTTCAGCGATAAGATTAAATATAAACAAAATAAAAGTTGTGGTGGACAAGAAGGCGAGGCTTACTGCGGTGATATTGCATCTATTTCAGTGACAGACAAAACTTCTCTTATCAGTGCTATAAGCATTGAGCTTAAATCTCAGGAGAAGATTGGTATGATAACTTCACCAAAAGCACTTCTTGCGGCAGAAAAATTCTGCAAGCTTAATAATATAAAACTTTTTAAAAACTAAAAAATGAGTCAGAAATAGCATAGATTTAAATTTGATATAAGGAAGTGACAACGATGATGTTAATAATTGGCATATTATTAGGTCTTAAAATTGCATATAAGATATTCCCGATTGTTTTGTTCATTGCTGTTGCTTTGAGAGTTGCTGATATTGATAATTTGCTCCCGATTCTGTTTTTTGGAGAAAAAAAGTTTGTATCAGTAATTAGAAACACTTTTATTCAGAGTGGAATAAAATACATAGTTCTGATTACAGCACTTAGTATGCTTGTTATTGTATCGGGGAACTATTTATATTTATTATTGATATTCGCGGGATATCCTATAATATTCAGAAGCGAAAACAACATTAATTTTAAGATAAATATTTAGATTTTGTATTCACAAACGAAAGGATTGGTTAAATGGCAAAAACAGCTATTATAACAGGTGCTTCACAGGGTATAGGTGCTTGTATTGCGAAAAGGCTTGCAAAAGATGGTTTTAATATAGCAGTAAACTGTTATCCTAGCGATAACGATAAAGCAAACGGCGAAAAGGTTGCAGAGGAATGCAGAGCATTCGGCGTTGAGGCAGAGGTTTTCGCTGCTGATGTTTCCAAATATACAGATTGCGACGAAATGGTTAAAGCAATAAAAGAAAGATTTTCTTCTATTGATGTGTTAATTAACAATGCTGGTATCACTAAGGATGGCTTGCTTCTTCGTATGCCTGAGGAACAGTATGATATGGTTATTGCTGTTAATCAAAAGAGCGTTTTCAATATGACAAAGCTTGCTGGAGCTGTTATGTTCAAGCAAAAGGGCGGAAGAATTGTAAATGTTTCTTCTGTTGCTGGACTTTACGGCAATCCAGGTCAAATTAACTATTCAGCCTCAAAAGCTGCTATTATCGGAATGACAATGACTTCCGCAAAGGAGCTTGGTTCAAGGAATATTACAGTTAATGCAATTGCTCCAGGGCTAATTCAAACTCCAATGACAGATATTCTCACAGATGAGCAGAAGAAGAATATTTTCGGACAGATTGCTTTGAAGAGATTCGGTCAGGTTGAAGAAATTGCAGGAACAGTATCATTCCTGGTTTCTGATGATGCGTCATACATTACAGGACAGACTATAGAAATAAGTGGCGGACTTTCAATGTAATAAATCAGGACATACTTCCGTATAAATAAGGAGAGGTTTATGAAAAGAGTAGTTATAACAGGTATGGGTACAGTAAACCCACTCGGTAATTCAGTTGATGAATTCTGGGACAATATTGTTGCAAACAAGCTTGGTTTTTCTTTTATCGACCAGTTTGATGCAAGTGAATTTGATGTAAAAATAGTTGGAGCCGTAAAGGACTTTGATTCATCAAAACATATAGAAAAAAAAGAAGCAAAGAGAATGGAACGCTTCACACAGTTTGCCGTTTATAGCACTAAGCAGGCTTTGGAGGATAGCGGAACAGACCTTAAGGACCTCGATCCATTCAGAGTTGGTGTAATTCTCGGCTGTGGTATCGGCGGACTTGAAGAAACTCAGGTAGAGCATTCAAAGTACCTCGAAAAAGGTCCTAACAGAATTTCAGTATTCTATGTTCCTACAATGATAGCGAATATGGCAGCGGGACAGGTTTCAATGGCAACAGGCTTTAAGGGAGATAATTTCTCAACAGTAACAGCCTGTGCTTCTGCAACACACGCAATTGGCGAAGCTTTCAGAAAAGTCAAGGATGGTTATCTTGACGCTTGTATTTGTGGTGGAACAGAAAGCTGTATTACTGAATTTGCACTTGGTGGCTTTAATAATATGAAGGCACTTTCAAAGGCAACAGAGCTTGACAGGGCTTCAACACCTTTTGACGCTGAAAGACAGGGTTTTGTTCTTGGCGAGGGTTGTGGAATACTTGTCATTGAAGAGCTTGAACATGCAAAGGCTCGCGGTGCTAAAATATATGCTGAGATAGTTGGATATGGTGCAACAGGTGATGCGTATCATATCACTTCCCCTGATCCTGAGGGTGAGGGTGCATCAAGAGCAATGGTCAACGCTTATAAGGAAGCAGGTCTTGATGCAAGTGATGTTGATTACATCAATGCTCACGGAACATCAACAGGTCTTAATGATAAATATGAAACAATCGCAATAAAGAAAGCTCTAGGCGAGCAGGCTGAAAAGGTTGTTATCAACTCAACAAAATCAATGACAGGACATCTTCTTGGTGCTGCTGGTGCTGTTGAAGCAATAGTAACAGCATTATCGCTCAAGAATGGAATAGTCCATAAGACAGTAGGATTTAAAACTCCTGACCCTGACTGTGATCTTGACTATTGCGTTGAGGGGAATCTTAATAAGGATATTAAGGTTGCATTATCAAATTCTCTCGGATTTGGCGGACATAACGCTACAATCTGTATAAAGAAATACGAATAATAAGGAGACATAAGGATGGCTAAGATTGAAAATACACTTGAATGTGTTCAGGCTCTTATGAAGTCGATGTCTGAAAATGGTGCGAAGTCCCTGAAAATTAAAGACAAGGAATTGGAAATTGAACTTGAAATGGACTGCGGAACAGCACCTGTTTATGTTGGAAACTCAATACCTTCATATTCAGCACCAGCTCAAGCGCCTGCAATAGAAAATGCACCTGCTACACAGACTCCTTCAAAGCCACTTGGCAATGTTGTGAAAGCTCCGATCGTGGGAACCTTCTACGCATCTGCTTCGCCAAAGGATAAGCCTTTTGTAAGTGTTGGACAGAGCGTTAAAAAGGGTGATATACTTTTCATAATCGAATCAATGAAGGTTATGAATGAGATCAAGTCAGATTTTGATGGCTCAGTTATTACAATTAACTGTAAGAATGGCGAGGCTGTTGAATTTGACCAGCCTGTAATGATAATTGAATAGTCAGGAGATTTAATAATGGCTTTAATGAACAAAGAACAGATTATGGAAGTTATTCCTCACAGAGATCCATTCCTTCTGATTGATGAAATTATTGAAATGGAACCTGGGCAGAGAGTTGTTGCAAAGAAATATATGAAGGAAGACGAATTCTGGTTTAAGGGGCATTTTCCTGGTTTTCCTGTAGTACCTGGTGTGCTTATGCTTGAAATGCTTGCACAGGCAGGGGCTGTTGCAATGCTTTCTCTCCCTGAACATAAGGGTAAAATTGGACTTTTTGGCGGGGTAAAGGATGCAAAGTTCCGCAGACAGGTTGTTCCTGGCGATACACTTACGCTTGAGGTAGAAATAATCAAAGTCAAAGGCCCTGTCGGAGTCGGCAAGGCAATAGCTACAGTAGATGGACAGAAGGCAGTATCAGCAGAAATAACCTTTGCGCTTATGTCAAAATAATATCTTCTGTCGGGAGGAAACGATGTCAGAAAATAATATTCAGACTTCTGAAGTAAAATGCTTCAAGAAGGTACTTATAGCAAATCGTGGCGAAATCGCAGTGCGCGTTATACGTGCCTGCCGTGAGCTCGGGATAAGAACTGTCGCAGTTTTTTCAACAGCAGACAGGAGCGCTTTGCATGCACAGATTGCTGATGAGGCAATATGCATTGGACCTGCTAACAGTAAGGATAGCTATCTTAATATGAAAGCTATAATTGCAGCGTGTGAAGTGACTGGTGCAGATGCTGTTCATCCTGGCTTTGGGTTTTTATCCGAAAATGCAAACTTTGCAAGAATGTGTGCTAAATGTGACATAACATTCATAGGTCCAAAGCCTGAGTCAATAGATATGCTTGGTGACAAGGCAATGGCAAAGGAAACAATGAAAAAAGCAGGTGTACCTGTTGTTCCTGGCTCAGATGGAGCAGTACATTCACTTGATGAAGCAAGACAGCTTTCAAAGCAGATAGGTTATCCTGTTATGGTTAAGGCTTCAGCAGGTGGCGGTGGTCGTGGCATACGTCTTGTTGAAAGCGAAAATGAGCTTGAGAGTATGATTACTGCCGCAAAGCAGGAGGCTCTCGCTTGTTTTGGTAATGATGAAATATATATTGAAAAATTCATTCAGAACCCAAGACATATTGAGTTCCAGATTCTTGCTGATACTTATGGAAATGTAATTCATCTTGGAGAAAGAGACTGCTCAATGCAGAGAAGAAACCAGAAGGTTCTTGAGGAAACTCCAAGTCCTGTCATGACAGAAGAGCTCCGCAAAAAGATGGGGCAGTCTGCAGTCAATGCAGCAAAAGCAACAGGCTATCAGAATGCAGGAACTATTGAATTTCTTGTGGACAACAAAGGTAACTATTATTTTATGGAAATGAACACAAGAATTCAGGTTGAGCATCCTATTACTGAGGCTGTTACAGGTGTAGACCTTGTAAAACAACAGCTTTTGATTGCATGTGGAGAAGAACTTAAATACACTCAGGAAGATATACACTTGACAGGTCATTCAATAGAGTGTAGAATTAACGCTGAAAATCCTATGGAAAATTTCCGCCCTTCACCAGGAAAAATCATCGCACTTCATACTCCAGGAGGGAACGGAATAAGAATAGACAGCGCAGCATATCAGGGATATTCAATCCCGCCATTTTATGATTCAATGATTGCAAAGCTGATTGTTTATGGAAAGACAAGAGAAGAAGCAATTATGAAAATGAAATGGGCACTTGCTGAATTTATTGTTGATGGCGTTTCAACAAACATTGACTTTCAGGTTAATCTTGTCAAAAGCAAGTCATTTGAAAGTGGAGAATATGATATAGGCTTCCTTGGAAGAACAAAAATAATATAACGTTATCCTGCTGAAAGGAGGGTGATATTTTAATGCTTGAGGATTTGTTTTCGGTCGTTAAAACAAGATTCAACGGGAATGATACAAAAGGTGAAGAAGTTAAAAAATCCAATATCCCGTCTGACCTTATGAACAAATGCCCACGTTGTGGAAATGTTGAGTTTATGGAAGATTTCGAGAAGAACAGAAAAGTATGTTCTTCCTGCAACTACCACGGAAGACTTTCAGCTTGGGAAAGACTCAATATGACAATTGATAAAGGCTCGCTTGTTGAATTTGATAAGAACATGATGAGTAAGAATCCTATCGACTTCCCAGCGTATGATGAAAAGCAGAAGAAGATAAGAGAAATGACAGGTCTTAAGGATGCTGTTATCACAGGCGAAGCCCTTATAAGAGGTTACAGGACTGTTATTGCTGTAATGGATTCAAATTACATGATGGCATCAATGGGTAGCGTTGTTGGTGAAAAAATTACAAGAGCTTTTGAATATGCGACAAAAAACGGACTTCCGGTTTTAATTTTTACTGCTTCAGGCGGTGCAAGAATGCAAGAGGGTATAGTTTCCCTTATGCAGATGGCTAAAACCTCTGGTGCTGTTGCGAGACATAGCGAGGCTGGACTTTTATACATTGCTGTTATGACTGACCCTACTACAGGCGGTGTTACAGCATCATTTGCTTCAATAGCAGATATTATTATTGCGGAGCCTAAGGTACTTATTGGCTTTGCAGGAAGACGAGTTATTGAAGGAACGATTAAACAAAGATTGCCTGATGACTTCCAGTCAGCAGAATTCATGCTCGAAAATGGCTTTGTCGACATGATTGTTGAGAGAAAAAGAATGAGAAGAACACTAACTCATCTTTTCAAACTCCATAACGTAAGGAGGGTTTCACAATGAACAAACTTTCAGCGTGTGAACGCCTCGATATTATAAGACACAAGGGACGCCCTACCGTCAATGACTATATCCCGTTGCTTTTTTATGATTTCTTTGAAATGCATGGAGACAGACTTTATGGTGAAGATGCAGCCATTATGGGTGGCGTTGCAAGTTTCTGCGGAGTTCCTGTAACTATTATTGCACAGGTCAAGGGAAGAAACCTTGATGAAAACAAAAAAACAAACTTTTCTATGCCTCATCCTGAAGGCTACAGAAAAGCTTTAAGGCTTGCAAAACAGGCTGAAAAATTCCATCGTCCTATTATTTGCTTTATTGATACTCCTGGCGCATTCTGCGGAGTAGAAGCTGAAAAACGCGGTCAGGGTGAAGCTATTGCTAAAAATTTAATGGAATTTATGACGCTTAAAACTCCTGTTATCTCAATCGTTCTTGGCGAAGGCGGAAGTGGCGGAGCACTCGCACTCGGCGTATGCGATGAACTTGCTATGCTTGAGAATGCATTATATTCAGTTATTTCTCCACGCGGCTTTGCAAGTATTCTTTGGAAGGATGCTTCAAGAGAACGTGAAGCTTGCCAGATAATGAAAATCACAGCAGAAGATTTATTATCTTTAGGTGTTGCAGAAAAGATTATTGAGGAGCCAAATGGTGGCGCTCATAATAATCTGAACATGATGGTTGAGAACATAAGCGACTATATTTCTGACGCTTTAGAAAAAAAGATGAGAAAACCTATTGACGAACTGCTGAATGAACGATATACTAAGTTTAGAAAAATCGGCGAGTTTGAAGAATTTTCTTTATAAGCGATTATATAGAGAGCTTAGGCTCCATATAATATACAAAATTGTAAAAAGAAATGGAGGGAAAACAATATGGTATTTGATAAGGTTAAAGATATCATTGTTGACCAGCTTGATGTAGATGAAGATAAGGTTAAGATGGAAGCATCAATCTCAGAAGACCTTGGCGCAGATTCACTTGATATAGTTGATTTGGTAATGTCACTTGAAGAAGAATTTGACGTTGAAATTCCTGATGATCAGGTTGAAAACGTTAAGACTGTAGGCGACATTGTTAAGTTCATTGAAGACAATATCTAACTTAATACGTAAAACCCCCTTCACATTGTGGAGGGGGTTTATATTTTATTCTTCTATTTCTGCTTTTGCCTTACTATGGTTTATTAATCCTTTTATGATATAGCTTATAAGAATAGCAGTCCACATAATTGTAGTGCAAAAAATAGAATATCCATTTATCTTTCCGTCCTTAATGAATCCACGACCTATAAATGTCACTATATTTATAACAATAATAACTACCCAGGCTATAAAACATATTCTGATTGAATTTTTTGTTTCACAACGTCGGAAATAGCATTCCTTAAAAATCATAAGGACTATGCCAATAGTTGCTGTCAGAATTATGCCGGTAAACATTAAATCGCGAAAGCTTATAAATGATTCAAAGCAGTTACCAACTATCAAGAAAAAAACTATATAGCATAATAATATAAAATACATAACAGTAAAAATACTATGTCGCATTTGTTTTTGTCTTTCATCAAAATTGTCATTATTCATGTTTATTCCTCCCAGAAAAGTTCGTTTAATGTCTTGCCAAGGGTTCTACATATTGCTATGCATAAATTTATTGTCGGGTTATAGTCGCCGTTTTCAATCGCGTTGATAGTTTGCCTTGTAACACCAACCATATCGGCTAGCTTTTGTTGTGACATATCGAGCGAAGCTCGTGCAGATTTTAGTCGTAGGTTTTTTGACATATCATTCACCTCGTACATATTGTATAATATAAAGTTCTAAATGTCAAGTATATTTTACATATGTAAGAAAAATAAAAGAACCTTCTCAAATTGAGAAGGTTCTATAATATATAAATATGTAATAACCTATAGACTTCCTGCCAGTGAAAATTGATAAAATTCACCTTTTTTGTTTTCACCATAAATAGTGCATGTCATAGATCCTTTTACAGCATATATTTTATATCCATTATCTTTCTTATGAGTATATGGATATTCGGACTTTATTTTTGAAATTTCATCTTTATCGGTAATTGCGGGAAAAGATGAGATATTGTACTTGCGATCTTTATATTCAATATAATCTTCAGTGCGATAATTAACATATACAAAATAAGTTACAACAACACCAAGTAATAGTAGGCAGATGATTATTGGTTTAATTATTTTCGATCTCTTATCTTTATTTGTCATATAACACCTCCCCGCTAATAGTATAATGGGTTAATACAAAAAAGTTAATATATTATTTTATTAAATTAAGGACCTCCTACAAGCTCAAAGGAAATAAACTCATGATCTTTATTTTCTCCATAAATAACCACCGGGGTTGACGTATCTTTAGCATAAATCTTATAGCCCCTGCTTTTCTTTTTTGTATATGGATAATCTTTTTTTATCTTGTTAAATTCCGACTTGTCAATATTTATATTGGAAATATGATAAGCACGGTCATTATAAAAAATTCTACCATTGTTGTTATGACGCCATCTTGCATAATATAAGCCCGAACACAATACAACTAATACTACTAAAATAAAAACAGCAGTTTTAACAATTCCAGTTTTATTATATTTCATATAACACCTCCTCGATAATAGTATAGTGGCTTAACTAAAAAAAGTCAACACATTATGTAAGTTTTTTTAATTAATTATGAACAAGCCATATTTCTTATATAACTTGAATTATTCAGAAAAAATGTTATAATTAAATGTATGTTTATTGAAGGAGTGAGTATAGTGATATTCGCAGCAGATACGAATGCTGTCAAAGTAATGGGCAGGTTTGGGTTAATGATGCTTGGTTTGCTTATGGTTGTTTTTATTGTCGCTGTACTGACGCCAAAGCTAGCAAAATTTGTTGATAAAAAAATTATTAATCCCGCAAGGGTGAAAAAAGGCATATACGATTTTGATAAAGACGAAGTAAGAAGTGTTTATGATCCTCAGGAAAAAGAAATAGAAAACGGAGATGAGTCTGATAATGGCAAAGGACAATAAAAAAATGGTTGATGCGATAACCTCAATGGAAGAGGACTTCGCAAAATGGTATACAGATATAGTAAAAAAAGCGGAGCTTATTGAATATACAAGTGTAAAGGGATGTATGGTTATCCGCCCTTACGGCTATGCAATATGGGAAAATATCCAGCACATTCTTGATGGGATGTTCAAGGCAACAGGCCACGAAAATGTATGTATGCCTATGTTTATTCCTGAAAGCTTATTGCAGAAGGAAAAGGATCATGTTGAAGGCTTTGCTCCTGAAGTAGCTTGGGTTACACATGGTGGAAATGAAAAGCTTGAGGACAGACTTTGCGTTCGTCCAACGTCAGAAACACTTTTCTGTGAACATTATTCTAATATAATTCATTCATACAGGGATTTGCCAAAACTTTATAATCAATGGGTATCTGTTGTAAGATGGGAAAAGACAACACGTCCGTTCCTTCGTTCAAGGGAATTCTTATGGCAGGAAGGTCATACTATCCACGCAACAGCACAGGAAGCTATTGATGAAACTGAAAAGATGCTTAATGTTTACGCAAAATTCTGTGAGGATGCTCTTGCAATGCCTGTTGTAAAAGGTAAGAAAACTGAAAGTGATAAGTTTGCTGGTGCTGAGGCTACTTATGCTATTGAAGCATTGATGCATGACGGTAAGGCACTTCAGGCAGGAACATCACACTACTTCGGTGATGGTTTTGCAAAGGCGTTTGATATTTTGTATACTGATAAGGAAAACAAAAAGGTTTATCCACACCAGACCTCATGGGGAGTAACAACACGTCTTATCGGCGCAATAATTATGACACATGGCGATGACAACGGACTTGTTCTTCCACCGGCAGTTGCACCAATTCAGGTCGTAATTCTTCCTATCGCACAGCACAAGGAAGGTGTTCTTGAAAAAGCAAATGAACTTAAGGATAGACTTGTTAAGGCTGGCTTAAGGGTGAAACTTGACGACAGCGAAAATTCACCAGGCTGGAAGTTTGCTGAGTATGAAATGAAGGGTGTTCCTGTTCGTCTCGAAATCGGACCAAAGGACATTGAAAACGGACAGTGCGTTCTTGTAACACGTCATAACAGAGAAAAGACAATTATTAAGCTTGATGAGCTTGAAACAGCAATTAAAGCTAAGCTAAAAGAAGTTCATGACGGACTATATAATAAGGCTCTTGAAAACAGAGAGAACAAGACATATAAGTGCACAACTATTGAAGAAATGATAAAGGCACTTGAAGAAAAGGGCGACGGATTCATCAAAGCAATGTGGTGCGGAGATGAAGCCTGTGAGGATTCAGTAAAAGAACAGACGGGTGCAGGCTCACGTTGTATTCCTTTTGATCAGGAAGAGCTTTCAGACAAATGTGTATGCTGTGGAAAACCAGCAAAATGTATGGTTCTTTGGGGCAAGGCTTATTAATAACAAAAAGGCAGGAATTATCCTGCCTTTTTTTGTTGACATTAAATTATTTGAGTGATAATATATGCTATAAAACACTAGGAGATGACAGAATGAAAAGCATAAAAAAATATCTAATTGTAGGCAGTGTATTTTTAATACTGTTTATTATATCTTTTTGCTGTATGAAGATTTTTAGCAATTTGGCAGATAAGACTGAATATGATTATAAAGCTGTTACCGTAACGGTGGCAAGAGGTTATGCTGGATATGGAACAAAATCATCAAAAGTATATGTTAAATATAATGGCGAAGAGTATAGATTATATTCGCCACAATCGTCGTGGAAGTATGTGCCTGGCACTCAGGTTAAAGCATATTTGTGTAATGGGAAGATGTCTGCTGATATCACGCACATAAAAGATCAGAGCATTTATGGAAGGCTCAGCACATATAGTTTTGTAGCTGCAATAATTTTCTTTTTTGCTACTCTGGTGTGTATGTTGTCTGCGATTATTGATTATAATAAATCAAATAAAACTGCTAAAAATGATAATTTTGGATTTTAGATCTCATAAATCATATATATATTGTAATAATAAGCAAGGGTGAGATTTCCTCACCCTTGTTAAATTTTTGTTGCAAGGAGTTTATATGAAAAAGAGACTTACTACGATATTTACACTAAGTATGCTTGTATTGACAGGCTGCCGTGAAAAGAATATTGTCGGCGAAGAGCTTGTTAATAAGGCAAGAGAGGATTATGGAAAACTTGACAGTGCAGCAGTTGTAATAACTGATATGAAAACAGGTGAAGTAACACAGACATTCTCATTCAATTACAAAGATGATGGAACAATGGTTTACCTTTATAATGGTTATATTGACGGGAAACCGTATATAGAGTATAATGACGGAGAGTCTTTATATATAAAGAACAATGGTGAAATAACTACATCAAATAGTAAGAGCAGGGACTTCAAAAAATTTACCCGTAAAAAGCCACATCCAGATGCATCGAAGGAGTTTATACTACTGGTCAAAGATTCAATTGACGAAGCGTCATCTAAAATTACTGAAAGCGGAAAACAGATAACATACGTTTATAATGCCGACAAATTTCGCAAAGTCTATAGACAGCTTGGAGAAATAAAAGCATTTTCTGTTATTTATAACTTTGACAAGGATGGAAAATTTCTTAATTTTATTGATACCTGCGTCATTGAAGAAAACGGCAATGATGTTGAAAAGGCATTCAAGGTAGAAATTACTGAAAAAAATCAGATATTGCGGATAGATAAGCCGGAAGTGTTCAAATAGCACGCTTAAAAACAGCAAAAAAGCCTATAAAACAAAATAAAAACGCAATTGTTGTACATTGTGCATAAAAAATAATTAAAAGTCGCTTAAAATTTCTAAATATATTTTTGTGAAACATATTGTAATCCATAATTATATATGGTAAAATAACACTTGCGTGACTGCAACAGATATGCGATGAAGCGAAAGGTTGCGAACGGTATGTTCGGTAATTTTCGTGGAGTATGTCCGATTTTAAACCGGGCGACTGTAATAACGAA
>JAEWZG010000033.1 GCA_023395435.1 Bacillota bacterium | reverse complement strand
GCATTGGAACTTTAGTCATGGGAATTGGAATGTTTGTTTATTCCTGGCTAAAGCTTGGCATTGACTTCTCAATAGCAAAGCTTGGTATGCTTATTCTCTCAATATTTGGTGCATCACTTGTTTTAATTGGTATAATGACATTTGCCGCATCATCCGCATTCATTACTGTATATGGATGCCCAATACTAGTGTTTTTCAATCAATTTAGAGAATATGCGCGTTATCCAATTACAATATTCAACAAAGTATTCAAATTCATATTTACATTCATCTTTCCACTTGGATTTATGGCATTCTATCCTGTAATGTTCTTCCTGCGACCTGACAGTAATTATCTTCTTTCATTCTTATCACCTGTAATAGGAATAATAGTTTTCCATATAGGTTACAAAGCATGGATGAGGGGCGCGTTAAAATATGCAGGAACAGGCAGCTAACAATTAAATTAAAACATAATAAAAACAGTTCTCAAAAAAGAGAACTGTTTTTTTATTTCTATTTATTAAGATAATCTAAAATTTTATCTGCTTTGTCCAGCCAGTCACCTTCAAAGAGTTCTATTGCGCCTGCGTCACTTGCTGCTGCAAGTCTTGGATCAACTGGAATTCTTCCTATAACATCAACGCCATATGTTTTTGCAATTTCATCAATATGACTTTCACCAAAAATCTTAATCTTTTTTCCACAATCCGGGCATTCAATATAGCTCATATTCTCAACAAGTCCGAGAACAGGAATATTCATCATCTTTGCCATATTAACTGCTTTTTCAACAATCATTGAAACAAGCTCCTGTGGTGATGCAACAATAACAATGCCGTCAACAGGGATTGATTGGAATACTGTCAGAGGAACATCTCCTGTTCCTGGCGGCATATCAATAAACATAAAATCAATATCATCCCAGATAACATCTGTCCAAAATTGTTTTACGGCACCAGCAATGACTGGTCCACGCCATATTACTGGGTCTGTATCATTTTCAAGAAGAAGGTTAATTGACATAACGCTTATTCCTGTTTTTGATTTTACTGGATATAATCCCATTTCACTTGATTCAGCCTTTTTATTGATTCCAAACATTTTCGGAATAGAAGGTCCCGTTATATCTGCATCAAGAATTGCTGTTTTAAAATTGTTCCTTTGTGATTTTACAGCGAGTAATGAAGTCACAAGTGACTTTCCTACTCCACCCTTACCACTGACAATTCCTATTACTTTTTTAATTTTTGAAAGCTGATGCGGAGATTCCAGAAGGCTTTCTTTTTCTCTTTCACTGCAGCTTTGACCGCAGCTTTCACAATTGTGTGTACATGATTCGCTCATTATTAATGTTCCTCCATTATTAACTGGTTAATACTATTTAATATTTTACCACATAATACTTTATCATTCAAGATAAATATATATTATAGATATAAAATAAGTAAGATTATGAAATTATATTGCATATGTTGCAAATGCAACATACAATATGCCGATATTATAATATTATCATAACATAAGGTAATAATTCAATTATCCGTATAAATAAAACCGCATAGGAAAATATAAAGAAAAGGAGAATTCATTATGAAAAGTAATTTAATTAAAAACATTGAACACGAAAAAGCTTTGTCACTTGCACAACAGGTTCAGATTCAGGATGGTCAGGTAGTCAGTAAGACACTTGCACAAAATAAAGCTGTTAGCATTACTATTTTTGCATTTGCACAAAATGAAGAAATCAGTAGTCATGAATCAAAGGGCGATGCTATGGTTACAGTTCTTGAAGGTACAGGGCTATTAACAGTTGGCGGAGTAGAACATATTGTCAATGCGGGCGAAACTCTTATTATGCCTGCAAATATTCCTCATGCTGTTTTTGCAAAGGAAGCCTTTAAGATGATGCTAACAGTAGTATTCCCTGAAAATAATTAAGGAGGTAAAATAATGGGAGAAATGTTTTGTTTTCAGTGCCAGCAGACGGCTCACAACACTGGATGTGAGGGAAAGGCAGGCGTGTGTGGTAAAAAATCTGATACCGCAAATTATCAGGATGAATTAACGGGGGCATTGATTGGTCTTGCTAGAGCTGTTAAATCAGCAAAAGCTACTAAAGCTTCGGATGAGCTTATATTAAAAGGATTGTTTACAACTATTACTAATGTTAATTTCTACAATGATACAATTAATAAGCTTATAGATGAAATTGACATTGAAAAAGAAAAAATAGCAAAAAATATAGACAATTATGATGTTCAGAAAATATGGGATGACGATGAGGATATCCGTTCATTAAAATCACTTATTCTGTTCGGACTTCGTGGAATGGCGGCTTATGCTTATCACTCATTCGCACTTGGCTACACTGATGAAGAGGTTACATCATTCTTCTATGAGGGATTATATGCTATAGGCGAAGATTATGATATGGCAACACTTCTCCCTCTTGTATTAAAAACCGGTGAAGCAAACTTCAAATGTATGGCTTTGCTTGATACTGCTAATACAGAAAGCTATGGTACACCTGTTCCTACAGAAGTTCCACTAACAATAGAAAAAGGACCATTTATCGTTGTCAGTGGTCATGATCTTCATGATTTAAAGCTTTTGCTTGAACAGACAAAAGATAAGGGAATTAATATTTATACTCACTCTGAAATGCTCCCTGCACATGGTTATCCAAAGCTAAAAGAATATCCGCATCTTAAAGGTAATTTCGGAACTGCTTGGCAAAGCCAGCAATTTGAATTTCATAATATTCCAGCACCTATTCTTTTCACAACAAACTGCCTGATGCCTGTAAGACAAAGTTATGCCGACAGAGTCTTCACAACATCAGTTGTATCATATCCTGAACTGGTTCATATCGGCGAAGATAAGGATTTCACTCCTGTAATTGAAAAAGCACTTGAGTGCGGTGGATATGATGAAGATCATCCAATGACAGGAATCAATGGTGGTGCTACTGTTACAACAGGTTTCGGCCACGGAACTGTATTATCTGTTGCAGGTAAAGTTGTTGATCTTGTAAAAACGGGCAAAATTAAACATTTCTTCCTTATTGGTGGATGTGATGGTGCTGCTCCTGGAAGAAGCTATTATACTGAATTCGCAAAGAAAACTCCAATGGATACTATTATTCTGACACTTGCTTGTGGTAAGTATCGTATAAATGACTTACAACTTGGTGAAATTGAAGGACTACCAAGAATAATGGATTGTGGACAATGCAATGACGCATACAGCGCAATTAAAGTAGCTATTGCTCTCGCTGAAGCATTTGAATGTGAAGTCAACGACCTACCACTTTCATATATTCTATCATGGTATGAACAAAAGGCTGTTGCTATTCTCCTTACACTTTTATATCTTGGAATAAAGGATATTTACCTCGGTCCAACACTTCCTGCTTTCGTATCACCGAATGTTCTTAACTTCCTTGTAGAAAATTACAATATAACGCCTATTAGCACACCTGAAGAAGATCTTAAGAAAATACTTGGATAATAATAAAATCCACCGGCTAAGCCGGTGGATTTTTATTAAAAACTAGGTGAGAAAATATGTTCAATTATTTTACCATGTCTAATGATATAGATTTCTCCATGTCTGATTCAGAACTATTTGTGCAAACGTATTTATACAGTATTAAAGGCTTTACCAATCTGTACGGACGTTGTGTGAAGGTTAAGCAAGATACAATAGCAAAGACTTGTAAAATAAGCACAGCGACAGTTGCGAGAGCTTTAAAAAGCTTAATACATAAAGGTATTATCATCAATAAAGTTAGAAGCATTAAAAGCAACGGGCATTTAAGCACGTGCTATTATGTATTAAAGCCAGTTGATGAGAGTTACTTTCTGGTTTATAGGAAAGCTCTTAAACTGTTATCAGCTCGTCTTATCAAACCTTATCTTTTTATCTGCAGGAGTGCAGAACATAAAACAAACTGTTGTTATCAGAGCTACTCAGACATTGCTTCAGCGACTGGAATTAAGCGCACAGATGTTCTGTCTATCGTAAAAGAATTGAATGAGTTGGGCCTGATTCGCAAAAGAAAGAAGATTACAAAAAACGGTGATTATACTGATAATACATATTTAGTAATTGGATTTACTCTTGCTAGAATATTTAAAAAAGGACAAAAAAAGATGAGCCGCTTCTGCAAAAGCAAGCTCATCAATCGAATATTAAGAGTTATAACGTCTTTCAAGAAGCATTGTACATCATTATTTGTGATGTGTCAAGGCTTTCTTTTAAGGCTGCGGGGAAGTCCTCATATTAGGGGTAGGGTCCAATATGATAAGTCAATTATATTACCCACTAGTCTATATACTGTCAGAAAAAGAAATTGATTAGTTTTATATATACTAAGCTAAGTAATATAAATATTATGCTAAAACAAGAATAAAAGCGCTTTTTTATCATTAACAGCTGTATTTTAGTGATAGAAAAGCCTTTATTATTCTTACAGTAAGAAAAATCAAAGTTTTAAACAAAAGGAGAATTATTATGCCAGTAAGTAAAAACAAATTGAAGATCCCTCGCTTATACCTTCAGCTAATCAGAAAAACCTGCAACCTGACCAGGGCAGAGCTTGCTCAAAAGCTTGGAGTTGCAACAAGCACTATTGACAGGTACGAGAACGGATCCTGTGACTTCAAACCTGAAAATATGGATAAGCTTTTTAACAAGATTTCTGATATTTCAGGGATAGCTATATCCAGTCTTCTTAAGAGTGAAGCAGAGTATCAGGAGCAGTCACAGCAAATCCGTAATGCGGCAAAAGAAGAAAAAATCAGTATGCCTTCACTTTATTATCAGAAGCAGTTTCTATGTATAAAGCACATTGAAGAAACAATCGGAATAGCTAATCTTCCGTATAATTTACAACCATTTGCAAGGTTAAGATATCAACATCCTGACTGGAGTTATAAGCAGATTGCTAATACTTTAGGTGTATCGACTGGTGTAGTGGCAAACTGCTTTTTTAAGATTAGGTGTTTGGCATCTTGAGTATTTATTTAAGTTTTCTTAAGAATGATAATAATCATATACATACCAATCATTTACTATGTTTGTACAGTCACGCTTTTCTTGCTCATCTGGAATTTTACAAACGAAAATAGTTACACCCTTATAATTAGATTTCAATTTGAATCTTCCATACTCTCCATAAAATGTAGTATCACTATCTCTTCTATTATAATTATCAATAAGTGAATTTGAAAATACAGTTTTTAAAGCCTTGTATTCTCTTTCCGTCATTGATGCCTTATTAGATTCTAATGTTTTTAAATTATAATTAACTATACCATTTTCATCAGGTTCTAGATTTAGTAAGTATTCATTAGCTGCTTCAAAGCTTTTACGATTTTTCAATAGCATATTATTAATTTCTTTTTGCTTCGGGTATTTACGGATAAGAAAGCCACATATGAAAAGAATAGCAACAATTATTCCTATACCAATCAAACACAAAGTAATAATTCTAATTTTAGTTTTTATATATAACACTCCCTTCCCCATCTTTCAACGAAAATTTTGACTTAATCGCTTTTTACTGTTTGTATTTTTTACTATTGTAATATTGCTGCCATTTGTTTTCACTAAAAGCGTACAAAACCATTTCAAGATCATTAGCAGCTACCTCTTGCTTACCCGACATTATGTGATATTGTGATACTTCCCCACTATTACAATCAATATATTCACTGCCATCTCTTTCTAGATGATTTGCCTCTGGATATAAATCATTAAGCCCTAATGCATGACCAAATTCGTGAGCTGCCGTCTTTTTATAAGTATCAACTGTTTTCTTAATCTGTCGCCCTCTTGAATCCTGAGGATATAATTCAATATTTGCACTTTTATTTGAAACGCTCCAATGTTTCTCTGAGGATAACATATATTTCAAGATTGGTATATCATTACAATAAAATTTTGGAACACCTTTTCTATTATACAAATTAATTGTTAAGAAGTCTTTATCCTTATACATTTTTGGATATTGTGACTGCATTATGTAATTAACTTTTGTATCTAATGTAACTTTCATACCAGGAATAAAATCATATTCAGTTCCTGTAAAAGAATAAGACCATTTATCTTGAATTCCTTCAATAGCCAAATCAATACAGGATTGCTGGGAACCAAATAAATGCTGATCTTGGTATGCATATTCATAAAAATATATATTAGCAGTAATGTATACTGTATTCTTTACAATTCTAATATATATGGCATTGTTAGGATTATTATCTTTTGATAGTTTAAACATATCTTCAAGATAGTTTTCATGTAACGGCTCAATATCTATATCGTCTTCTATACCATCCCCATCTGTATCCTTAACACGAGGATCGGATATTTTTATAAATATATATTGAGATGGAACACCATCAACAAAATATGTCTTTGCTTTTCTTTGTTTATATGATGGAAGTGAATCAAAAGGTACTAATTGAATTTCTTCTCCGTCCTTTAAAGTATCGTTATCATTATCTTGCGGATTACCCCATTTTCTTGCTTATATTTTGTCTTTATTACTTCACCATTAGTGCAAAGCATTCTACCTGATTCAAAATATTCTGCTAATCAATCTCAATATGTGTCTTTATCTACATCAAGATATTTCTGCGTATCTACCCTACTATAGCCTGCACTAGAATTAATACTAGCAGTAACTTCATAGCAATTTCCACAAGTAGATAATACATTATTGCATCTCAGGATGATTTTAATAGATTTTAATTGCAATACTATCGTTACTGTGATAATATGAAGATATATTAAAAAGCTTACAAAACAGTAAATTTCAATATATGGAGGTTTAGCATGCAGATTTCAAGTAGATTTACTATTGCTATTCATGTACTCATATGCATTGAGACATTTAAAAAAGATAAAAAAGCAACCAGTGATTTCCTTGCATCAAGTGTGAATGTAAACCCAGTTGTAATAAGAAGACTGTTGCAACAGTTGAAAACGGCTGGCGTTGTAAATGTCATACGTGGCAGTGGTGGGGCAGAAATAGCAAAGCCTATAGATGAAATCACGTTGCTTGATATATATAATGCAGTGGAAAGTGTGGAGGATGGAAATCTTTTTCACTTCCATGATAACCCCAATAAATTTTGTCCTATAGGCAAAAATATTCATAATATTTTGGACGTAAGACTAGATAAAATCCAAGAAGCCATGGAAAAGGAAATGAAGTCAGTAACTATAGCAGATATTATGAACGAAACAAAAAAACTGATAGGTACAGAATAAAACATTTCTAATCTCATCGCAAAGAACAGTGAATAATTATAAAAATGTCGATGTAACTATTGACATTACAACTACTGAGTGATATAATCTAGATGTAACAATGAATGTTACATCTAATATATTCTTTTGGAGGTAATATTATGAGTAATTTTAACAAGGTAAGTGTAGCGCAGGATGCTAGAACGGAACTTCATGACAAAATTTTTTTAACAGGAGCTGAAGTAAGTATCAATAATCTTCCAGCTGGGGCGAGTGTACCTTTTGTTCATTCGCATAAAAACAACGAAGAAATCTATGGGATTCTTGCAGGAAAAGGTAAGGCCGTTATTGATGGAGAAACTATAGAACTTGCAAAAGGTGATTGGGTTCGTATTTCACCAACAGCGAAGCGTCAGTTTTTCGCTTCAGATGATGCTTCAATAAGTTATGTTTGTATCCAAGTAAAAGAGAACTCACTCAAAGGCTATACAATGGATGATGGAGTTATACGGACTGATTAAAATAATGAACACTTAAAAGTATGTTCTTTTTGATTTGCAATAACATATATTCCGACTTATTTATAACATCTAAATATCAGCAAAAGCATCTATTAAAAATGATAGGTGCTTTTATTATACTCTGAGTAATCCGGGTTATAATTATTTACACCTGTTATTGTGCTAAGAAAGGTAAAGTTATTATTGTCTGTTGAAGAATTAACTTTGAGCTTGCATAAAGTACATATTAACTTTTTCTTGCAACTCCAAGATTATCATTTTCTGGTGCAGCTTCCTCACCAAAAACAAAATAGCCAGGTATTAATGTCATCATCATTATGAGACATAATAGCCCAGCGAATATTTTCTTTGACTTTTTTAACATTCCTAATCCTCCATCTTTACTGTCTTTCTGCGTATATGAAATGTCATAGAATAGGATAAAATCATATAATTTGTAAAATTACGTAATAACTATATTGTACAACGGTGCTGTTTATTTTTCAATACATTATTAACATTAAGTTAATATAGCGTTAATGTGGGAGGGTAGATTACACACTAGTTTTACAACGATAAAAATACGTATTATGTAAAGTATGAGTTGATATCCAAATTCCTTTACACAATGCAGATGAAGTTGACTCCATCTTTACTTTTCTGACAGCTTGACTGTGTAATTTGAGTATGTTAAGATATACAAAAACAGACAAAAGGATATGAAAATATGAAACCATATTGTATAGCATTTGCAACTTTATATGCATTACACATATACCAATAGATACTTGCAGCACTTTAAAGGTGCTGTTTTTTTATTTTCTGAAAGGGATGATTTTATGGCTAACCTAGCATATGTCAGAGTATCGACTGTGGAACAAAATAAAGAAAGGCAACTTGAAAACCTTAAGCGATACAACATTGAAAAATGGTTTATTGAGAAAATCAGCGCAAAAGACACAAATCGCCCTCAACTTAACGCAATGCTTGATTACGCAAGAGAGGGCGACATAATATTTATTCATGATTTTTCAAGGCTTGCAAGGAGTACAAAGGATCTGCTTGAGATGATTGATTACCTCCAGAAAAAGAACATCATTTTGGTTAGTAGCAAAGAAAACATTGACACGGGGACTCCCACTGGAAAGCTTATGCTCACAATGATCGGAGCTATCAATGAATTTGAGCGAACCAATCTTCTTGAACGTCAGCGTGAAGGTATTGTTATTGCAAAAGCAAAAGGGAAATACAAAGGCCGAAAGGCTGTTTCTGTTCCTGACTTTGAGAAACATTATGAGCGATATATGCGACGTGAAGTCAGCAAAGCTCAGCTGGCAAGAGAGCTAAAGATTTCAAGACCGACGTTGGATAGGTTGATAGAGAAGCATGGGCATTAAGTTCGTGTGGTGTAAATAATGGAAAGTTAAAATTTATGTCTGCTACTGCCTAGTTAATGTTTTAATGGAGAGTTTTTTAACATAATTTAAGCTTAGTACGTCTATTAATATTACTTTTTGACAATTCTTTATTCAAGGAGTGATAAAAATGCAAAATGATAAAAGCTGCCCTCTTGTAGAACAATATTTAGCCTACCTTGTAACTATTAAAGGAAGAAGTAAAAATACTGTGCTTGAATATCGTCTGGATTTATTGCAATTCTTCAGATATATTTGTGAGGTTAGAAGTATAAAGTTTTCCGATTATAGTTTTGCTAATATTGACTTTATACGATCTGTTAATTTATCAGATATGTACGCCTTTATTTCTTATCATCAAAACACTCAAAATTCCTCAGCTGGCACACGATGTAGAAAGATTATTTCTATCCGTCAGTTCTGGAAATTCTTAAAGACAAAAGCGCACCTCTTAGATAACAATATTGCTGAAGAACTTGAAACTCCCAAACTACCTAAGAGAATTGTAAGATGTTTAACTTTAGAGGAATCCGTTCGTCTTTTAATTGTAACAAAATCATCATCTGCAAGGGATAACTGTATCATTACAATCTTCCTCAACTGTGCACTACGCTTATCCGAATTGGCCACACTTAATATCAATCAAGTCGATAGTGATATTCTGACTGTTATTGGGAAAGGAAATAAAGAACGTAAAATTTATATCACTCCCGCCGTCAAGCAAGCATTATCAGTGTGGCTTTCGATTCGCAAGACAATTGATGTGAGTACAAATGCTTTGTTCATTTCAAGAAATCATCAACGATTAACAACTCGTTCCATTCAGAATGTAGTTAAAAAATATATTATTGCAGCTGGAATTGACCCAGAGGGCTTGTCCACACACAAGCTCCGTCACACTTCCGCAACTCTTATGTACAAATACGGTCATGTTGATATAAGATCCTTGCAACAGATTCTCGGGCATGAAAGCATTGCCACAACTGAAATCTATACCCATGTTGATGATAACCAGCTTAAGGCTGCTGTAAATGCAAATCCATTAGCCATGATGTTTAACTAAGCATCATGGTTTTATAAACATATTCAAATCTGTAATAGTTATTATAAAGTTAGAATAAAACCATTTGAAAAATAAAGACAAATATCTAATATAAATTACAATTTAATAATAATAATTACAATTTACTTTAATATATTGCAAACAATAAATTAATCTGTTATTATTACTTAGTCTACAATACATAAACACAAACAAATTATCAAAAAGGACGATGACAAAATAATGAAAAGGTTTAGAAAGACAAAGAAGACAATAGCATGTATCCTAGTTATGACTTTAGTTTATTCATTTTTATTCCAACCCAATTTAAAGGTTTTTGCAAAACAAGCGACTACAAATCCAAAGCCTGAACAAACTCAAAATCTGATTAATAAGAAAATATCAAAGAGTATCAGAAATAGAATTAACACCAAAAAAGCCAAAAAAATTAATGAACGATATGACCCTAATTTAGAAAATGTATTAGAATTGGAAATGGATGATGGCAGTATAACTGCATATGCTTTTTCCGAAGATATTAAGTTCATTAAAGATGGAGAAGTAAAATATAAAGAAACATCAATTGTAGCTCAGAATAATAATGAGTTACTAAATAAAGGATACGATTACACTAATGGTGCAAATGATTATCGTATTAATTTCTCTTCATCGTTATCAACTGGAATAAACGTACAATGCAGTGATTATAACTTTTCTTATATCCCTATTCCAAATGA
>JAEWZG010000117.1 GCA_023395435.1 Bacillota bacterium | reverse complement strand
TATTTTGTGAATATTAATGATTTTTAACAGTTTTTCTTGCTTTTTAATTCTATTTGTAATAATATAAAATAATGATGTAAATGTCAAGCATATTTGGAGGGAACGAATAAATGAGAATTCTTGTTGTCAACGCAGGAAGTTCATCTTTAAAGTATCAGCTTATTGATATGGAGAATGAACAGGTTCTTGCAAAAGGTAATGCTGAAAGAATCGGCATTGACGGAAAAATAACACACAAAACTTTCGACGGACGTCAGTATTCATGTGAGTGCGATTTTCCAACTCATACAGAAGCTTTTATGAAGGTTGTTGATTGCCTCACAACTGGTGATGCAAAGGTAATCGATAGTATGAAGGAAATTTCAGCAGTTGGTCATCGTATAGTACAGGGTGCTGAAGTTTTTAATAAAACTACACTTGTAACAGACGAAGTAATTGATAAAATAGATTCATTGTCTGAACTTGCACCTGTCCATAATCATCCACATGCATTGGCTTTAAGAGCTTGCAAGAGTGTTTTGCCTGAAGGTGTACCACAGGTTGTTGTATTTGATACAGCATTCCATCAGACAATGCCTGAAAAAGCATTCATGTACGGACTTCCATATGAATGCTATGAAAAACTTCATGTACGTAAATATGGCTTCCACGGAACATCACACAGATATGTTTCAGGTGAGCTTGCAAAAATGCTTGGTAAGAATATAGAAGATTTGAAGATTGTCAGCTGTCACCTCGGTAATGGTTCATCAATCTGCTGTATTAATGGCGGTAAGTCAGTTGATACATCAATGGGCTTCACACCACTTGACGGTTTGATTATGGGAACACGTTCAGGTGCTGTTGATGCTTCTGCCGTAACATATGTTTCAAAGAAGCTTAACCTTTCACCATCAGAAATGAGCGATTATCTTAATAAGCAGAGCGGATTCCTTGGTGTTACTGGTATTTCATCTGATAACCGTGATATCACTGCTGCAGCAGAAGACGGCGACCATCAGGCACGTCTTGCTGGCGAAATTCTCCGTTACCAGATCAAGAAATATATAGGTGCTTATTCTGCAGTGATGAATGGACTTGATGCTGTTATATTTACAGGTGGTATTGGTGAAAACGCATGGGATGTCCGTGAGGATGTTTGTGTGGATATGGATTTCTTCGGTATTAAAATTAATGAAGAACTTAATAAAGAAATGAACGGAAAGCTTTGCAAGATATCAGAAGAAGGTTCAAAGACTCAGGTATGGATACTTCCAACAAATGAAGAACTTCTTATTGCGAGAGATACATTAGCTTTAATTTCAAAATAAGTCTTAACACATAATTTATTAATAATACTCTCAATGAACATTGGGAGTATTATTTTTTTATGAAATTAGGCTGGTATTCTACATATATATCTTTCTTTAAAGAGAGCGGGAAAATAATTCCCTTGCCGAATCTTGTTTTAAGTGTATCACTTACTTCTTCAAGTTTTTCAGTATTTTCAATTTTTCGGTTATCGTCAAGGAAGTTAAACTGTTTTTCAGCTCGGCTGTCAGAAAGATTTATAGCACGTATCCCAATAGCACGCACATTGGTTTCCCACTCATAATTATTTTTAAAAAGTTCAAATCCGGCCTTACACAGATAAAGTGAAGATCGTACGGGCGAATACAAATGCATCTGATGTTCTGTCATATGCATATCGGGAGTTTTAATGCTTATCTGAACGCCATTTGCGGAAAGATTATTTGCCCTCATTCTTTCGCAAACATTCTGTGAAAGCCTGTACATAACCCGCCATACATCATCGTTGTTGGCAAGGTCATATGGGCAGGTTGTGCTGTTGCCAACACTTTTAATTTCACGGCAATAGCTCTGATGGTGAACGGGTGAATCATCGAGCCCGTTTGCATGTCGCCATAGATACACTCCACATATTCCAAAAATTCTTTTTAGAAAATCAGGCGAGGTGTTAGCAAGTTCCCCAATGGTGTTTATAGAGTACTTTTTAAGCTTTGCATTTGTGGAACGCCCTATTCCTATCAGATCAGAACAGGGAAGCTCCCATATCTTATTTTTAAAATTTTCATAAGAAATAACAGTAATAGCGTCAGGCTTTTTCATATCACTACCCAGTTTTGCAAATATTTTGTTAAAGCTAACTCCTACTGAAATGCAAAGTCCAAGCTCTGATTTTACTGTTTCTTTAATTTTAAAAGCGATGTCTTCTCCCTTACCGAAAAGCCTCGCTGAACCAGTTACATCAAGCCAGCATTCATCAATTCCAAAGGCTTCTATGTTGTCGGTGAATCTTGTGTATATTTCATATGTCTTTCTTGAATATTCCTCATATAGATTAAAATGAGGAGGAACTATAACAAGGTTTCTGCATTTCTGTTTAGCTTGCCATATTGGTTCACCTGTTGAGACTCCGGTTGCTTTTGCAATATCATTTTTAGCAAGAACAATTCCGCGTCTGTCCTCAACACTTCCGCATACTGCAACTGGATATTTTTTAAGTTCTGGGTTAACCTTACATTCGACAGATGCAAAAAAATTATTAAGGTCACAATGCAAGATAGTTCGCATGGCATATCATCTCCGAACAAATGTTCTATTGAATATAATAATAGCACATATGTTCTCTTTTGTAAATAAGAAATTTAATTTTTTCGGAGTAATATTATGAATAAAATCGACAAAAAATTTATGTTCGTTCTGTTATCCTTTGTGATAGTAATAGGACTCACAGCAATAACAGTATCAGTATGCGTTAATTCAAAATCAAAAGTTACTTTTTCTAATGGAACATCAACATCAGACTCAAGTCATTTACCCGAAGACACATATATTTTCCCTGCTGATTTAAATACAGTATCAAAAGAGCAACTAATGCAGATTGATGGAATAGGAGAGAAAACAGCACAAAAAATTATCGATTACCGAACAGAAATAGGTATGTATACAAGTATGGAACAACTTCTTAATGTTGATAGCATAGGTGAAAAAACTCTTGAAAAGCTTAAAAAATATCTATATGTATTAAACTCAGCTGATAACTCTTCTTCAACAATGGATACAGAAAGCAAAAGTTCAAAACCAACTACTGAAAAAAATATTGTGAATTATCCTTTGGATATTAATTTTGCTACATATTCTGAACTTGTGACTTTGTCGGGAATAGGTGATGACAAAGCAAAAAATATAATAAGCCATCGCAAGGCTAAAGGTTATTTTTATAGCATAGAAGAAATTATGCTTGTTGATGGAATAGGACAGAAAACTTTTGATGGTATAAAATCAAATATAATAGTAGATGTTAAAAAGTTACCACCAAAGCAACAGACTACTACAATAACTTCAACAACCACAGCACCAGTTGTAACAACGGAAATACCTTTAAATTCTGTTAATGTTAATACTGCTACCTTCGAAGAACTTATGAAAATTCCAGGTATAAAGGACTATACAGCAAAAGCAATTATATACTATAGAAGTCACGATGGCTGTAGGTATGAATCATTATTGGATGTCGACATGGTATTGTCAGTTGAGAAAACAAATCAGTTCCAGGCAATCAGAAAATATTTAACAGTATAAAAAATAATCTGTCGGAGTTTAAAATTCCGACAGATTTAATTTTGATTATATAGCTTTATTTATAGCACTTACCAATGCATTAACCGAAGCTGTGATAATATCGTTGTGCATACCAGCACCCCATACAACCTTTTTATTTTCAAGTTCAATTCCTACATAAGCGACAGCCTGTGATTTTGATGATTTTTCAAGAGCATGCTCGGTATATGTTATAATAGAAAAATCAAAACCTACAGCTTCCTTAAGTGCATTACTGCAGGCATCAAGACGACCGTTTCCTGAAGCAACATATTGCTTGTTTTCACCGTTGAAATCAATATTGACGGTTGCTTCAATATCACCCTTCTGTGCATAGTGGGCCTCAGTAATAGAAAGCTTATTGCTAATATTGACGTAGTTGTTTTTAAATATGCTGTAAATCTCATCCGGCAGAAGCTCTTTGTGCTTCTCGTCAGAAATGCCTTTGACAAGATAACCAAAGTCCTCGCGCATTTTTGGAGGAAGAATAAAGCCGTATTTCTGCTCAAGCAGGTATCCGATTCCTCCTTTACCTGATTGGCTGTTGATACGGATGACATCTCCATCGTATTCACGTCCGATATCCTTAGGGTCAATTGGGAGGTAAGGAACAGTCCAGTATCTGCATTCATTTTCCTCACGCCACTTCATACCCTTTGCAATAGCATCCTGATGTGAACCGGAAAATGCAGCAAAAACAAGTTGACCACTGTATGGCTGTCTTTCATATACATGCATTCTTGTAAGAAGTTCATAAACCTCGATGATTTCAGGAATATTAGTGAAGTTAAGTTCAGGGTCAATACCTTGTGAAAACATATTCATGGCAAGAGTAATAATATCAACGTTACCTGTACGTTCCCCATTACCAAAAAGTGTTCCTTCAATTCTATCAGCACCAGCAAGCAATCCCATTTCACTGTCTGCAACACCGCAGCCCCTGTCGTTATGCGGATGAACTGATACGATGATATTTTCACGGCTATTAAGATTATTACACATGTATTCAATCTGACTTGCATAAATGTGTGGCATTGAAACCTGAACAGTACCAGGCAAATTTATAATGATTTTATTATCAGGTGTCGGCTTCCATATGTCAATAACATTATTGCAGATTTCAAGGGCGAATTCCATTTCAGTTCCCGTAAAGCTTTCAGGTGAATACTCAAATCTGAAGTTACCTTCAGTTTCATTTTTATATTTATTTAAAAGCTTTGCACCCTCAACGGCTATATCAATTATACCTTGCTTCGATTTCTTGAAGACCTGTTCTCGTTGTGCAACAGAAGTCGAGTTATAAAGATGAATAATCGCATTCTTGCAACCCTTAAGCGCTTCAAAGGTTTTCTTAATAATATGTTCGCGTGATTGAGTCAAAACCTGTATTGCCACATCATCAGGTATTAAGTTCTGTTCAATAAGTGCTCTGCAGAATTCATATTCTGTATCAGAAGCGGCAGGGAATCCAACCTCAATTTCCTTAAAACCAATTTTTACAAGTAACTTGAAAAATTCAATTTTTTCTTCAAGACTCATTGGGATAATCAAGGATTGATTTCCGTCGCGAAGATCCACACTGCACCATGTCGGGGCTT
>JAEWZG010000085.1 GCA_023395435.1 Bacillota bacterium | reverse complement strand
GCGTGACAGGCTAGCGTTCTAACCAACTGAACTACCAGGCCAAATATGGTGGGGACAATAGGGTTCGAACCTATGACCCCCTGCTTGTAAGGCAGATGCTCTCCCAGCTGAGCTATGCCCCCATATTGTCGTCACCATTAAGCGACGAAATTTATTATACACTATATTCTTTTTATTGTCAATACTATTTTGAGAAAATCCCTTAAAGAATAATTTACTAAAATTTCTTCATCATATTTTCTATTGTAGTATCTCTCATATCATTGCTTATCAACAACCATTCCTTTTTGGGAAGAGGAACAACAGTATGACAATAGGAACAGACATTTATGTACGCTTCATCGAGTGGTGCTCCACAGTTCGGGCAATTAGTGGGTATTATTTCTTCTGCTTTATCATACTTTTTGTTCTTAGTAAACTTCATTTCTGCTAAATATGCCTTAGCATCATATCTATTTCCACGAACATACTGCCGAGTGTCAGCTTTAATAAAATAGCTCATAAAACGTGCTTTAATATTTATTGTCATCACTTCGTTATCATCAATAATGCTATAGGATTTTATCTGCTTTTGATATACAGAAATATTTTTAATAAAATTCAACAGATTCTGTGCTTTTAACTGATTATATTCACTACAGATATTCTGATATAGATCATTATGCAAACAATGCTCAATACTATCAATATTCTGTGTATATCTTGTATTTATCAGCAGTTCAAAAACTTTCTTTGCGTAAGCAAGCATTTCTTCCGGATTAAACTCAGGATTTCTAATTCTTATTTGGTCATTCATTTGCCTTTTTTCATTTGCAATTTCAATAGAAGCTGCCATTGTTGTATTATACATTATTCTTTCTTCATGAAAAGGGTCATCATTATGAGATGATATTCCCAGTACTGAATCAAGAATATTATTTACAAAGCCAAATACGTCGCCCACTTCTATACCTCCGATAGTATAATTAAGCTATTAATGCCATATATTGTTTTAATTAATCAAATCTCTGACTTCTTCAGAAGTAAACGAATACTGTTTATTACAGAAATGGCAATCAACAGTTGTAACAGGATCCTCTGAAATTTCTTTTAACTGCTTTGGTCCAAGACTGATAAGTGCTTTTTCTACTCTGTCTTTAGAACAATCACACTTATAGAATACTTCAAAATTATCCAGTACATTTGGATTAAGTCCATCAAGCAACATCAAACCGATTTCTTCAGCAGATTTACCTTCAGAAAGCAGTTTTGTCATCGCAGATATATCTTTTATATTATTTTCAATACAAGTAATAACCTCATTACTTGCAAAAGGTAAAACCTGAATTAAAAACCCACCTGCACAATTTACTGATAGATCAGGATTTACAAGGACACCCAATGCACATACAGTAGGTACCTGTTCGCTTACAGCAAGATAGTTTGTGATATCCTCAGCAATTTCGCCTGAAACAATTGGTGACTGACCAACATAAGGCTCTTTTAAGCCGAGATCTTTAATAACTGATATATTTCCGTTTCTTCCAACTGCACCTGCTACATCAAGCTTTCCAATAGGATTTAAAGGCAATTCTACTACTGGATTTTGTACATAGGCTTTAACATTTCCATAACTGTCTGATACCGCCAGCAAAGTCCCTGCCGGGCCATTTCCGTTGATTCTAACTGTAACAGTATCATCCTTACCCTTTAGTCCAAAACCAAGTAGTGATGTCCCCATAGCAAGACGTCCAAGTCCAGCTGTAACAACAGCTGAAGTCTTGTGTATGTGTTCAATTTCACTAACAATGTCTTTTGCTTCTATAACACTTGCAACTACAGAAGCGTCAGCACTTATAGTCCTGATTATTTTCCCCATACTTTATCTAACCTTTCTAGTTACTATTGTTAATTTTTCACTGTCCTCTCTTGGAGGATTATTTGTCAGATAATCATATATACTTAGTACTTCCAAACCTACATCTTCACAGATAGCTGTTAGTTTTTTAATATCATATGCTTTTTCTGAAAAGCTTTCGTCAAAGCGCTTGTATATATCAGAGTCCTTTTCAAAAAAGTTAAGCTCTATTTTTACAGAATTATCTTTATCATTATACGTATTTTGCCATGCACAATATACATTGTCAGTATCATAAATAAATGTATTATTCCCGAGAATATTCTTATGCTTATATAATGTATTTATATCAAAAATAAAAATTCCACCAGGGTTTGAAAATAGAGAAACGCGCTCAATAGCACGTTTTACGGAATTTATATCAGGGAGATGGTTTAAGCTGTCGAGAGCACAGATTGTCACATCAATAGTCCCATACATATCAAGCTTACACATATCCTGACAGAGATATTGTATGGGCAGACCGCTGTCAAACTTCTTATCTAGAGCGATAGATAGCATTTCCTCAGATAAATCAACGCCAATAACATCATAACCCTTTTTAGCCATAGCTTCAGAAAGGCTACCTGTACCACACGCCAGATCAAGCAAAATGCCCTTATCGGGCATATGTTGAGATATTATATTGTCATAATAATCAGCGTGCTTCTCATAATCAATATTACTTGTCAGAATATCGTAATACTGCGCAAATTTATGATAACTACTCATCCTTGTTTTTCATCCTGTCAAAAATGATAGCATAACCATCACTGCCATAATTCAATGAACGGTTAACTCTACTTATTGTTGCTGTGCTTGCTCCTGTTTCGTTGACAATATCGCTGTATACACGATGCTCACTAAGCATTTTTGCAACCTGAAGGCGCTGGGATAAAGCCTTAAGCTCAAGCACTGTACATAAATCCTCAAAAAAATTATAGCATTCATCCACTGTTTCAAGACATAATACTGCTTTAAATAAATCATCAAGATTCTTGTCCTTAAGCTTACTATTCATATGTTATATCCCCCTCCGGACTGTTATAGTTTATTATTACAGTTTATCACATTAATCTGTGAAAGTAAAGCATTTATACATCATTTTTTATTAAGTCATCAACGCTTTCTCGCTTAACTATCAACTTGGCTTTTCCTTTATTTACAGATACTACTGCTGGCACAGTCAGCCTGTTATAATGTGAAGCCATTGAGTAGTTATAGGCACCTGTTGAAAGAACAGCAAGTACATCACCAATTTCAGGAGTCTGTATCATGACGTGCTCACCAAGGAGATCACCACTTTCACAGCATCGTCCGGCAATTGTCGCTTTAAAGTTCTTATCCTGTGAGGCTTTATTAGCAATTAGCATATCATATTTTGCCTGATATAATGCATACCTTGGGTTATCAGCCATTCCACCATCAACAGCAACATATGTTCTTATATCAGGGATATTTTTAATGCTGCCTACTTTATATAATGTAATACCAGCTGGACCGATTATTGAACGACCAGGCTCAAGATAAATAAATGGTACATTTATTTTATAAAATTCACAGGTTTTTGCTATAGTCTGAGAAATATGCCCTAATATTTCATCACAACTTTTTGGTTGATCTTCATCAGTATATTTTATACCGAAGCCACCACCAAGATTTAGCTCTTTGATTTCATAATCAAGTTCATTTTTAACTTTTGCAATTAAGCCAAGCATTGTTTTAGCAGCAAGTTGGTAAGGTTCATTTTCAAATATCTGCGAACCAATATGGCAATGAAGTCCACGAAGCTCAAGATGTTCACATTCTATTGCTTTTTTTATGGCTTCAAAAGCTTCGCCAGTTTCAAGAGAGAAGCCAAATTTACTGTCTATTTGACCTGTTCTGATAAAATCGTGAGTATGTGCATCAACGCCTGGCTTTATGCGTAGCATTATTCCTGTTTTCTTATGGTGCTTTGCCGAAAGTATATTTAGTGTTTCAAGCTCTGTTATATTATCAACAACAATATGACCTACACCGTATCTAATAGCAAGTGTCAGATCATCTTCTGTTTTGTTATTGCCGTGAAAGAATATTTTATCTGTTGAGAAATTAACACTAATTGCGGTGTATAATTCCCCACCCGAAACAACATCAAGCCCAATATCTTCATCATTGATAATTCTGCACATTTCCTTGCAACAGAAGGCTTTGCTCGCATAGCAAATCATACCATTGCCATTAAAGTGTTTATTAACGGAATTTTTGTATTCCCTGCATTTTTCTCTAATGAACGCTTCATCTATAACATATAGAGGTGTTTTAAAGTCTCTTACAAGATCTATTGTATCAACGCCACCTATTTCAAGGTGTCCTTTATTATTAATATTGAGATTATCGGAAACGAACATAACATTACTCCTCATTATCATCAGAAAGTGAGAAATTATCATCAGAAGATACTTCTTCAATGATTTCTCTTATTTTTTCAACGCCCTCTCCCGTCTGCGATGAAAATTCTATAACTGTAATGTCATTAAAATATGGTATTTCAGTTTTAAAAGCTTCCATACGCTGCTTTCTTTGATTGTTAGTGAGCTTATCAGCCTTTGTAAGTGCAATGACAAAAGGTATTTCACTCTCAATCAGAAAATTAATCATATGAATGTCATCCTTTGTCGGTGCGTGTCTCATATCAATAAGCTGAAAAACAAGAGCAAGCTTTCTCTCATCATGAAGATATCCCTCAATAAGCTCAGCCCAGCGTTCTTTTTCTGATTTTGAAACCTTAGCATACCCATAGCCCGGCAGATCAACTATAAAAATCTCATCAACTGTAAAGAAGTTTATAGTAACAGTTTTTCCTGGCATTGAACTCACCTTTGCAAGTGATTTTCTATTAAGTATTTTATTAATTAATGATGACTTTCCAACATTGGAACGCCCAGAAAAAGCAATTTCAACCTTTGCCGATTTTGGTATTTGAGAAAGCTTACCATATGATGTGAAAAAATCTGCTTTATTAAAATTCATTTAGCTCTTGCCTTTCAAAATTATATTAACATTGTATAGTATGTTCCTTCTGGTTAATTGGCAATAAACCAGTTACAAAGTCTTTATGTGGATTTGCGCATGCCTTTACAAGTGCAACATCAAGAACATCCTCAAGTGTTTCAGCAAGTACAAAATTTACTGAAGCTTTAACTACATCATCAACCTCATCAAGGTCAGCTTGATTTGCATTAGGAATAATAACAGTTTTTATTCCAGCCTTATATGCTGCCATTGTCTTTTCTTTCAATCCACCAATTGGCAAGACCTTTCCGTGCAGGGTAATTTCGCCAGTCATTGCAACATCAGAACGGACTGGAATTAATGCCAATGCTGAAATCAAGCTTGTTACAAGAGTTACACCAGCAGATGGACCATCTTTTGGAACTGCACCTTCCGGTGCATGAATATGAATATCCTTATTTGTATAGAATTCTTTGTCAATTTCATATTTATCAGCAACACTGCGACAATAGCTTACCGCAATTTTTGCACTTTCCTTCATTACTTCGCCAAGGCTACCAGTCAATTCAATTGTACCCTTACCATCAAGAATTAATACTTCAAGTGGCATAATTACGCCACCAACAGAAGTCCATGCAAGTCCGTTTACTATTCCGACTTCATCTTTCTTGACATAAAGGTCAGGTAGAAACTTTCTTGTTCCAAGATATTTTTCAACATTATCAGATTTTATTATTACCTTCTTGATATTATCTTCAACAATCTCTTTTGCTGATTTTCTGCATAAAGAAGCAACATTACGCTCAAGTGTTCTTACTCCTGCTTCTTTAGTATAGGCATCAATCAACGTATATATTGCATCATCAGTAATTTTTAGAAAACTTGTCTTCAAGCCATTTTTCTTAAGCTGTTTTGGAATAAGATGCTTCTTACATATATTGAACTTTTCCTCACGAGTATAACTCGAAAGCTCAATAACATCCATACGATCAAGCAAAGGTGGTGCAATTGTATCGAGAGTATTTGCTGTTGTAACAAATAATACATTGCTTAAATCAAATGGAAGCTCTATGTAATGGTCCCTGAAAGAACAGTTCTGTTCACTATCGAGGACTTCAAGCATAGCTGATGAAGGGTCACCCCTGAAGTCATTACTCATCTTATCAATTTCATCAAGGAGAATAAGTGGATTATTTGTGCCCGCCTGCTTAATTGCATTAATAATTCGTCCAGGCATTGAACCTATATATGTTTTTCTATGACCTCTTATATCAGATTCATCTTTTATACCACCAAGAGAAACACGAACATATTTTCTCCCCATTGCTTTAGCAATAGAACGACCTATAGAAGTTTTACCAACCCCAGGAGGACCGACAAGACATATAATCTGTCCTTTGATTTCAGGTGAAAGTGCTCTGACTGCAAAGGTTTCAAGAATTCTGTCTTTTACCTTTTTTAGTCCGTAGTGATCCTTATCAAGAATTGTCTTGGCTTTTGTTATATCTGTCTTGTCTTTTGAAGCCTTGTTCCAAGGAAGTGCCAGACATGTATCAAGATACGAACGTATTACTGAAGCTTCCTGTGAGCTTGAAGGTATTTTCATCAGTCTGTTTGCTTCATTGAACAATTTTTCTGAAACCTCTTCAGTGACCTTTAAGGAAGCAATTCTATCCATATATTCATAGACTTCATTAGTCGGTGATTCTTCATTTTCACCAAGCTGATTCTGTATAACCTTCAACTGCTCACGCAGAAAATACTCACGCTGGTTTCTGTCAATATTTTCACTTACTTGCTCCTGAATCTGTTTTTCAAGGGCAAGAACATCAGTTTCATTAGTAAGAATTGTTACTAACAAAGCAAGCTTTTCACTAATATTAGAAATTTCAAGAAGTCTTTGCTTATCATCATTTGAAAGACTTATATTAAAAGTAATTCCATCTAAAAGCTTTTCAGGATTGTTTTCATTCAGCACTGAAGAAATAAGCTCCTTAGGCATTTTAGGCATAACAGATGCATACTCTTCAAAAACATCTTTTAAAGAACGTACAAGAGCAATTATCTGCGTATCTTCTTCGTCATATTTCTTTGTATTAGGAATTCTTCTTACTTCCGCATTCATATTGTTTTCGTCAATATGGAAAAGGTCAATAAGGCGCGCTTTATAAAGCCCCTCAACAAGTACTCTTGTGACATTGTCAGGTGTCTTGATAATCTGCTTAATTTCGGCAATTACACCAACCTTATAAACATCCTTGAATTCAGGATTTTCAACAAAAACATCTTTCTGTGAAACTAAAAATATTTTTCTATCACCTTCAAGAGCTGTCTTTATTGAATTAATTGACTTTATTCTTGCAACATCAAAATGTATCAGCATTCTTGGAAATACAACAAGATCTCGCATAGCAAGTGCTGGTATAATCTGATTTTGCTTAACGTTATTATCTCTATCCATTATTTAAATCACCTATCTAATATCAAGTTAACTTTTATCTAATATGTATAAATATATACTATAATAATATAGCATAGTAACAAAGAATTTGCAAGTTATTAAAATACAAAAAACCTCCCTAAATAAAGGGAGGTTTAAATTATATTGCTTTTTTTACTGATTTCTTTTTAGTTCTTTCAATTATTGGTTGTTCGCCAGATTCAACACATTCCTTTGTAACTATAACCGTAGAAATTTCAGAATCCGAAGGAGTATCAAACATAACCTTCATTAAAATATTTTCAATAATTGAACGTAATCCTCTTGCTCCAGTTTTCTGTTCAATAGCCTTTTTAGCAATAGCTTTCAATGCTTCATCCTGAATAATCAATTCAACATTATCATATTCAAACAGCTTTTCATATTGCTTTAACAAAGCATTTTTAGGTTCTTTTAGAATTCTTATAAGTGCATCTTCATCAAGTTCTTCCAAAACAGTAATTACCGGCAAACGACCGATTAATTCAGGAACAAGTCCGAATTTCACAAGGTCCTGCGGAACTACCTTCTTGAAAATATTTTCGTTACTCTTTGAATCAGCTTTTAACTTTCCGCCAAAACCAAGAGAAGAATTGTCAGTTCTCTTTTTAATAGCAGCTTCTAGGCCATCAAAAGCACCACCACATATAAACAAAATATTCTTTGTGTTAATCTGAATGAATTCCTGGTGTGGATGTTTTCTTCCACCCTGTGGTGGGACATTTGATACTGTACCCTCAATTATCTTCAAGAGAGCCTGCTGAACACCTTCACCACTAACATCACGAGTTATTGATGTATTTTCAGACTTTCTTGCTATCTTATCAATTTCATCAATGTAAATAATTCCTCTTTCAGCGGCTTCAATATCAAAATCAGCAGCCTGAATAAGTCTTAACAATACATTTTCAACATCATCACCAACATAACCTGCTTCGGTTAATGTTGTTGCATCGGCAATAGCAAATGGAACATTAAGAATTTTTGCAAGAGTCTGCGCAAGCAAGGTCTTTCCGACACCGGTTGGTCCTAATAAAAGAACATTACTCTTCTGAATTTCAACGTCGTTATCATTTTCATTAGTAATACGCTTATAATGATTATAAACAGATACAGCAAGTGAAATCTTTGCTTCTTCCTGTCCTATTACATATTCATCAAGAATTTTCTTGATTTCGACTGGCTTTGTAAGCTTTAAATTATCTTTATTAGATATATTCTTTGAACTTGATGTTTCAGCTGGAGAAAGTCCAAGCTGTTCCTCAAGAATTTCATAACAATACAAAACGCATTCGTCACATATATTTACATTTGGTGCAGAAAACATATTTCTGACCTTATTTTCAGGCTTTCCGCAAAAATTGCAGCGTTTAATTCCATCATTTCCTGCCATTATGCACCCACCTATCTCTTATTGATAACCTTATCAATCAAACCATATTC
>JAEWZG010000053.1 GCA_023395435.1 Bacillota bacterium | reverse complement strand
ATCTATTTTGTTTGACAGCTGATAAAAACGGTATTATAATTTGTTTAATAAATTCAAGGGGGATGTATAATGTTTTGTACAATGTGCGGTAAGGAAAATGACAACACTTCAAGATTCTGCATAGCTTGTGGCAACAAGCTTTCACAGCTGGAACCTGTTTTACAGGAAGTTATTGAAGAACAGCCACCTGTTATTGTGCCTGAAGTAAGCGAACCTGCTCAGGTTGAAGAAGTGCCGCCTCAGGTTGAAGAAGCACCAGTGCATGTAGATGAGGCCCAAAATGCTCCTGCTAAAAATGCTGAAGTTGAGGAAGCCCCAGCAGAAATAAAAGACGAACCCACCGCTGATACTGAAGAAAATAATTATTCGCAACAATTGATTCAGCCAGTTGAAGAAATTCCTGAAGAAAATGAAGAAACACAAACCGAAGAGGTTATTATAGAAGAAATCGCTCCTGTTACTGAAGATATTGAAAATACAGTGCCTGAGGCCACCCTTGAAGCTCAGAATATCTTTCCTGAAATTGAGCCTGTTACTCAAGCTGTACAAGCACAGCAGGAAGAAATTGTCCCAGCTAAAGCAATAAAGAAAAAGGGCTTTATGTCATATACAGGACTTGTGTTATGTTTTATACTGATTTTTGCTTTTGTTGTATCAACAATGGCTGGGATAATTGCCAAAATATCAATAAGCCCAAAGCAGCTTGAAAAGGATATAAATAAGATTGATGTTCTTGATATTAAAGTCGGTGAAATGATTTCGACTGATGAATATGATGTCAAGGAAGATGATACAATTCTTGATATAGTCTCAAAGACAATTGAGAAAAACTCTGACCTTAAGGTAAGTGAAGCAGATATTAGAAAAATCTATGAGGATACTGAAATCAAGGACTATATGGCAAAAAAGGTTTCAGCATATGCAGATTATGTTACAAACAAAAAGGATATTGAAGAAATAACTTCAAAAGAAATTGCTGGACTTATTGAACAGAACAAGGATAAGATAGAAGAAATTGCTGATATAAAAATTAGTGATGATAATCTCAATAACCTTGAAGACTATCTTGATGACAATGCTTCAGATCTCATGGAATCACTTCAAGTAAAGAATATTGATAACAATTTGGATAAGTATAATTATTCAGACTATGATTTTATATTCAACAACTGGATGTGGATATGCGCGTTTTCAGGATTGGGTATATTAATAATTATTTTCTCATTCTTTGTGTTCAAGCTTAACAAGAATGCAGGTGGTTCAATTGTTTATCTTGGTTCAGTAGCGATATCAAGCGGTGCATTATTCCTTGCTGCTGGAATCGTATTGATGTTATTAAAGAATACAATTGCTAATGCTTTTGAAGAAGCAAGCGGTTTTGCAAATTCATTAATTTCAATAATTTCATTCAGAGTAATTCTTATCGGTGGAATTGTATTTGTTGCAGGAATGATTACAGTACTGATTAAAAAACTTGCATGTACTGTAAAAAACAATAAAGACAAACCTATAGAAGCCACTCAAGTTGCTTAAAATCAATATTAAAAAGTCACGGAATTTCCGTGGCTTTTTTAATTAACTATATTTTATTCATCAAAAATTTTTTAAGTCATAATTTAAATATTTTTATATAATCAAAGCATACTAAATATGGAGGTGATAAAAATGCAGCAATTTACACAAAAAGAAACAAGCTATCTTACTGATGCAAAAAGTCATGAACAGCTATGTATCGATAAGTATAACAAGTATTCACAAGAGGCTAAAGCGCAAGAGCTTAAATCTTTATTTTCACAGCTTGAAAAAAATGAACAGGGACATTTTGATACACTTAATCAGCTATTAGGTGGAACAATACCAGCTATGGATTTAGCAAAAGCCCCACCATCATCAATAACAGAGCCTGTTGTAAATCAAACACAAGCTGAAAAGGATTCCGACCAGCTGTTGCTCAAAGATTCACTGGAAATAGAAAAGAAGATTTCTTCTGACTATAATACAGCTATTTTTGAATTCAAGAATACTGATATAAGAAATATTCTTAATCACATTCAAAGAGAAGAGCAGGAGCATGGTGACAAGCTTTATAAGTATATGGAAGCAAACGGTATGTATAATTAAAATGAAGCCCTTGTGGCTTCATTTTTTTTAAACTATTATATAGTTCTGCATACAATATAGTAAATCACGAAAGGAGATTTTCTATGGACGGCAGCGGCTTTTTTTCTCAACCAAGCTTTGGTCAAGTTAGTATAGGAATGCTAGCTCCTGACTTTTATGCCAATACAACCTTTGGGCCAATGAAGCTTTCAGATTATAGAGACAAATGGGTTATTTTATTCTCACATCCAGGCGATTTTACAGCAGTTTGTACTTCGGAATTTATTGCATTTGCAAATGAATATGCAAGATTTCAGGAACTTAATGCTCAGCTTATCGGTCTAAGTATAGACAGCAACACGTCACATTTAGCGTGGGTTAATAATATTTATCAGACGTTTGGAGTTCAGATACCATTCCCTATAATTGCTGACAGGACAGCTGAGATTGCAAGAATGTATGGTATGATTGCACCTGATGCAAGCACACAGGAAACTGTACGTAATGTTTATTTTATTGATCCGAGTATGGTAATAAGAGCAATTACAATTTATCCGCTCACAAACGGCAGAAATATTTATGAAATATTAAGACTACTTCAGGCTCTTCAGACCACAGATATGGAAAAGGTTATCACACCTGCGAACTGGCTCCCAGGTCAGCCTGCACTTGTTCCGGTACCAAAAACATACAGCCAACTCGAGCAACGTGAAACTGATCCTTCAAGTGAAGGACTGACTTGTGATGATTGGTATTATTGTTATAAAAACACATCACAGCAAAGACTGGGCTAACTATTTTATTACACAATAATCATATACAGTAGTAATGATTTGAAGTTAATAATAAAAAGAAACTTGTGGACATATATAAAAATAAAAGCTGGTGGAGATTTTCCACCAGCTATATTTTTTATAACTTTGTAAATATTGAGTGTGAAGAGGCTCGGGGGCGATCGCAAAGTCCAAGCTGATATTTAAATATTATATCTTATTAAAACTAATAAAAGTTCAGAGCATTAAGTTATGTAAGTCAATAAGCAACATAATATTGGTTATTTATGCGATCGTCATTAAAATGTAATGTTGAAGTATAAATTTAATATTTTTGTCGTAAAAGTACGAGTAATTTTAGTATGTAAGGTTTTGATATAATTTCTTACAATAGTAGGTTTTGTGTGACTTTGCGGTCGCCCCTGCGTCCCTTCACTTATATATTTAAAAATTAGTCTAAAATTCTTCCATCTGTACTAATTGTCACTATCTGCCATGGAATCATCTTTCCTGAATTCTTTAATGCAGTAATAACTGCATTTTCAATTCCGCCACAACAAGGAACTTCCATTCTAACAACAGTAACAGATTTAATATTATTGTTTCTTATTATCTCAGTAAGCTTTTCGGAGTAATCACCCTCATCAAGCTTTGGACATCCTATTATTGTAATCTTATTTTTCATAAACTGTGAGTGGAAGTTTCCGTATGCATATGCTGCACAGTCAGCAGAAATAAGAAGATTTGCATTTTCAAAATATGGTGCGTTTATTGGCACAAGCTTAATCTGACAAGGCCATTGACCAAGCTGTGATGAAGTATCAAAGCTCTGTGGTATAGGTGCTGAAGCTCTCTCAATAGTTTTTGCATTTGTGCCAGGGCATCCACATGAAAGCGGCTTATCTTTTGCTGCCACTCTCTTTGGTGCAATTTCCTTATTGTATGCCTCGGCTTCTCTTTCTTCAAAAGTAATAGCGCCAGTAGGGCATACAGGAAGACAGTTCCCAAGTCCGTCGCAATAATCATCACGCAAAAGCTTTGCTTTTTTATTTACAATTCCGATTGCACCTTCATGACAAGCGTTTGCACAAAGTCCGCAACCAACACATTTTTCTTCGTCTATTTTAATAATTTTTCTTAGCATATATATTTCTCCTTAAAAAAAGATTGATGTTTCTGTTGTGATTGTATTATAATATACACAAGAATAAAAATATGTTGCAAATGCAACAATAGGAGAGGATTATGAAAAGTTTTATTGATATATTGTCAAAATCGCCTTTGTTCTATGAAGTGAAGCATACTGATATGGAATGTGTTCTGAAATGCCTTAATGCGAAAATAAAAAGATTTGATAAGGAGAGTATAATTATTTTTCAAGGCGACAGAATTGAGCAGATAGGAATAATACTTTCGGGAAGTATTCAGATATCAAAGAATGATTTTATGGGGAATAAAAATATTCTTGCAGAGCTTTCTGAAAGTGACATTTTCGGTGAAACATTAGTTTCAGCACAAATTAAAAAAAGCCCTGTAACTGTCGAGGCAGTCACAGGGTGCGAAGTCATATTTTTTGATTATAATAGAATTATTACAACCTGCTCATCAGCTTGTATTTTCCATACTAAGCTTATTGAAAATATGGTAAAGGTGCTTGCTGAAAAAAATCTTATGCTTAATAATAAGCTTGAAATTCTTTCAAAGAGAAGCATAAGGGAAAAGCTTATGCAATACTTGATTTTTCAGGCTGAAATGAAAAAGAGCAGGGAATTTGACATTCCTTTTTCAAAAAATGCACTTGCTGATTACATTTGTGTTGACAGAAGTGCAATGTCGCGTGAGCTTTCAAAAATGTGCGATGATAAGCTTATCAGCTACAATAAAAATCATTTTGAGATATTAGTTGAACATTAAATTCATATAATATGGTTTGTCAGTTTTTTTATTATCATAGAATTTTATACAACCGAGGTCTTTTTCATCCATATCTGTGTCATGTATACAATTAATTATAAGTTTATCTGTATTATAATATTTTAGTATTTCATCAGCAATAATTTCTTTCGAATGATTGTCAATTCCCCAAAGCTCCTGAACAGCGACGCTGTCATCATTCCACACAAAAGCATAAGCAATCAGCTTATCGTTATCCTTTACGCAGAATACATTTCCGCCAAGTGAGAGAAACATATCAATCTGTTTTGCCCAGCAATCCTCATTACGAATAACATAATATGTGCCTGAAAGACTATTTTCATATGCATGATTGAGCAAATTAATATCCTTGCTGTCAATCTGAGAAAAAATATATGAATGGTCTTTTTTGTTTTGCTTAGAATATTCTTTGTAATTGATTTTGAAATAAGGCTCATAACCAAATCGCTTATAAAAATCAAAAAGGCTTTTTTCCTGTGGTATAAGAATAGATGCTGTCACGCCAGATTCTTTATCAAGCTTTTCAGAAAAAGCAATAAGCTTACCCATAAGACCTTTACCTCTGTGCTCAGGGTAGGTACAGGCACCGAATATATATGACACCTTGCCAAAATTTTTTATTTCATACGGTAACATCTGAAGCATTGAAATTAGCTTGTCATCTTCAAATACTGCAATAGTGTATTCAGGTTTCAAAATATTTTCAAAATACCATTTTGTAAAGTTTTCATCTTCGTTAAAAACAGTATTCCATAGCTTTAAAATCTGCGATAAATCATTGGCATTGCATTTTCTTAGCATAGTCACCTCTTATTTTATAACTGCCGAATAATTATCAGAGAGCATAACAGGGTAGTATGAAAGCTTTGCTTTTCGGAGCCCTTCTAACCCTAAGTCTTCTTCTCTGTTAATATATTTAATTCCTTCAAAATTATTTATAGCAAACTGGTTGTTTATCATCTGATAACTACCGATTATGGTGTGGTCAGCCTTTTCAATGTGAACAATAAACAAATCTTCATTTGCTTTTGAGCCGAGAGTGAAAGCAATTATCTTTCCATCTAGCCTAAGAAGTCCACCTTTAAGTTCAAGTGCATCAAAATTCTTTAGTGCAATTGAAATTGCGCAGGTTTCGTTAAAGATGTCTTCATCATCAGTATCTTTATTCAATGCACACCAGCTTAAATGATATTCAAAAACCTCGTGAATGTTATCACTTGTTATGTTCTCATAGCTCCATCTATTTTCATTTTCTGACTTAAAGCGATTAATAAAGTTTCTCTTTGAGTGAAGTTTTTTGCCGGCGAGTGTAATAAGACTTTCAGAAGTATAGATATAATCCTGACTGTCACGCCTGTTTAAAAGATCAAAGGAATCCGGCATAATTCTTTCAAGTTCTTCCTTTTGCTCTTTATTTATAGCAGCAATATTGAATTTAACCCCTCTTTCCTTTGCATCCTGCATTAAATCTTCAACAGCTTTTTTAGTATTGCCCTTTCCAAGAGGAAAAGTGTATATGGTTTCATCCTCTAGCTTCTGTTTTATAAAAACAAAACCATCCTCAATGCATATCTGTGTATCATATGCACCCTTCCAGATAAAAAGGTCAACAAAACAATGAGCACAAAGCAATGAATTCAGTGGCTTAATTATTTTATTACAAACTTCTTTGTCAGTAATATTAATCGGTCTAAATGGTAGCATAAACGTCCCTTTCAATTCTATATATTAATAGTTTACCCTTATAATTTGTTTCTATCATAGTTTATTTTGCATATTATGATATACTTGTTTAGTATATTTGTCAAGTGATAAAGTCACAAAAAAAGAGGCACTAAAGCCTCTTTAATTATTATATTTTAATTATTATTTTATATCAAATTCATATTCAATCCATTAGCTAAGAGTAATCATATTATTCATCCTTTATAAACTTCAAAATATCTTTGTTCAGTTTTTCACGCATATTACCAGTGTATGTTCTTGCGTTTTGCAAAAGTTCATCACAGAATTCTGCGACATCTTTACCCGTCACATCAATTACTTTTTTGCCATCTGATGCACTTGCTTCAAAAAGTTCAAGCAAGTTCTGTTGTAATGAAATAATATCATATCCGTCGCCACCCGCAAGGCTCCACATATATTTTTGTATTTTGTCAAATACAAATCTATAATCGTCTGGAAGAGCCTTGATTCGTTTTAAAAATTCTTTATATTCGCGTTTATCTTTTTTTATGTTTTTAAGCGAAATTAAACCTTGTTTAATTGTATCAATGCTTTTATTAATTAATTTAGACATTATTTATTCCTCCCGTAATGCATTAATTTTTGATGATACAAAGTCCCACTTTTCCCAGAAATCATCTTTTTCCATGGAACCTATCTGACTAAGTGAATAACATTTTCTTGGTGGTCCTAAAGTGGATGCTTTTTTTTGAACAATAACACATCCCTTTTTTTCAAGCCTGACTAAAATAGTATAAACCGTTCCTTCAACAACATCCGTGAATCCAAGAGCATTGAGCTGACGAACTATTTCGTATCCATAGGTTTCTTGTCTGCTTATTATTTCAAGCACACATCCCTCAAGAACACCTTTGAGCATTTCTGTAAGATTTTCCACAATTATCACCTCTTCCGTTTTTGCTACTTTGTATTAATTAGTACTACTACATAGTAACACACAGTACTGAATTTGTCAATATTTTTTTAAAATTATTTTCCAATATAATTTTAAGTAATTAATTGTAATTTTGGTGAAACAATATTAATATCTGAAATTCTTATAACGTTACTTCTATGTTTCTGCAGTAGTAATAAGCTTTAAAAATCTCTTCTAAAGTAGTATAATATTATTATATGAAATCAGAAGGTGGATGTATGGACAATATTATTTTAAGAACATCACAGCTGAAATTTTTAAACATTGAGTATGAGGATATTTTATTAAAAGAAAATGAAGTGTCATTCATTGTCGGTTCAAGCGGAACGGGCAAGTCCTCTTTGCTTAAAATTTTCAACCAGACATATTCTCAATCATCAGGCAGGGTGTTTTATAACGACATTGATATTGAAAATTTTGATACAATCTCTCTTCGAAAAGAAATACTTCTGATAAGTCAGAATGTATTTCTTTTTGATGATACCATAAAAGGCAATTTTATGCGCTTTTATGAATTCAGAGGAGAAAACTTTTTATCTGATGAAAAAATGATAGAATATCTTGCGATTTGTTGCATCAATTTTTCGCTTGATGATAATTGCACAACAATGTCAGGGGGAGAGCGCCAGAGAATCTTTACTGCAATATTTTTATCCTTCATGCCTAAAATTCTTCTGCTTGATGAGCCTACCTCTGCACTTGACAGCAATAATAGCAAAGCATTGCTTCAAAATATAATTAATTTCTGTAAAGTCAATTCAATTACGTTGATTGTTGTCAGCCATGATAATGAACTCACAAATGAATTTGCAGAAAATATTATTACAATACAAAAGGCGGTGCAATAATGAACGGTGCAGAAAAGCTGAATATAATTCAGTTCTTGCTTGTATATCTTCTCTTGATCATTGTACTTGTAATAATGAAGAAATCAAAAATCAATCAGACTAAACTGCTTTTTGTTGGAAGCCTCAGGATGACAGTGCAGCTTGTGCTTGCTGGCTTTATTTTAACATTCATTTTTAAAAATCCACATCCAGCTTTTACAATAATATATGTAATTATAATGACTGCTTTTGCAATTTTCAGAGTGCTTTCAAAAAATAAAACAATTAATTCAAATTTTAAGAAATCAGTTGCATTATCAATATCTCTTTCAGGAATTTCAGTACTAATATTTTTCATTATAGTTGTTATAAATCAGAATATTTTTAATCCGCAGTATACTATTCCTTTAGCGGGCATGATTATCGGCAATTCAATGACAGGAGTAGGTCTTGGACTTAAAACCTTTAATGAGAGTCTTAAAATAGACAGAATCAGAATTGAGATCTTGCAGAATCTTGGTGTTACACCAAAGAAAATCCTTTTGCCTTATGTTAATAAATCTCTTGAAACTGCACTTCTGCCGACCCTTAATTCAATGGTTGGTATGGGGATAGTATCTCTCCCAGGGATGATGACTGGTCAGATACTTTCTGGAACACTTCCGACAACAGCAATAATGTATCAAATAACAACAATGATAGCTATCTGTACATCGGTATGTATAAGCGTATATTGTTCTTTAAACTTTGGATATCATACATTGTATAATGATAAGTATCAGATAAAACTTTAAAATTTTTTGCTTCAATCATATGAAATTGAGATTACAACATAGTTTCAAAAAATAACACATTTTTTGAATTATATATATATTTAATTATTTTTTTGCAAGTAATTTTTATTAAACTTGCAAAAATTGTTAGTGAAATAACAATCTTGCTATTGACATATTGCATGTTACAATATATAATGTTAATTGTGGGAAATTTGTTTCTAAAATAAAATTCCAAAAAAATTTTGAATTGGGAGGACTAATAATTATGTTGACAAACAATAAGAATGTTTTGAAATGGGTCGATGAAATGGTTGCACTCACAAAACCTGACAAAGTAGTATGGATTGACGGTTCTGAAGAGCAGCTCGCTGACCTGAGAGCACAAGTA
>JAEWZG010000095.1 GCA_023395435.1 Bacillota bacterium | reverse complement strand
AAGGAGCATTATAGATGTACGAATCAAAACAACCATATTTTTATGGCACAGGCAGAAGAAAACATTCAGTTGCCAGAGTTCGTGTATACGAAGGAACAGGTAACATCACAATAAACGGCAGAACAATCGACGATTACTTTGGTCTTGAAACATTAAAACTTATCGTTCGTCAGCCTTTGGCACTCACAGACAATCTTGAAAAGTTTGATATTATCTGCACAGTTGCAGGTGGTGGAGTAACAGGTCAAGCTGGTGCTATCAGACATGGTCTTTCAAGAGCTCTTCTCCAGTTCGACGAAAACCTTCGTCCAGAACTTAAAAAGGCTGGATTCTTGACACGTGACCCAAGAATGAAGGAAAGAAAGAAGTACGGCTTGAAAGCTGCTCGTCGTGCTCCACAGTTCTCAAAGAGATAGTATTTACTTTATTCAATATACTAATAACCCCCTTCACATTGTGGAGGGGGTTATTACTTGTATATTTTACTCAGTCTTCTCAAACCTTTTTTTGAGAACTTCATAATGATTACGATTTGATTTGTCGCCGTTGTTATCAGGAAAAAGACAGAATGGCAAACTATCTGTAATTTTATGCTTAATTACACATTTACAGCACTGGCTGTGGTTAGGACAGGTAACTTTCGGGCAGGAACATTCTTTGGCATTTGTGCAAGACATTAAACACCCTCCTTCTTAAAAAGAGAAACAATTTCATCAGGCTTTAAAACCTTTCCGTATGTAATTACCTTGCCATTATATACTATTGCTGGGGTAGTCATTACACCATAGCTTGCTATTTTTGAAAAGTCAGTAATGTGTTCTATAGTTGTGTCAAGTTTAAGCTGTTTTAATGCTTCAATAGTATTTGCTTCAAGCTGATTGCATTTTGCACAGCCAGATCCAAGTATTTTTACGGAAGCATTACTGTTTTGCGTATTCACCGCCTTTTGTTCTCCGTTTGTATTGCAGTTTTCACCACAATTACAAGGTTTAGTTTCTTTATTCTTATTACTGAAAAGTCCCATAATAAACTCCTTTACTCAATTTCTGAAAGCATCTGCTCAACTATTTCAGCTGCATCAGCCACCATATTTGGACATATAGTTTTAAACAAATTATTTGCTTTAATAACTTCCACATCTTCAGGAATAGACAGGTCATAACCTAGTAAATTTCTGCATACTACTGAACCATTTTTCTCGCAGAACCTTTTATTAAATTCTACTGCAAGGTCATAAGCTCTTGCTTTTTCATCAGCATTTTCTGAGTGGCAATGTCCGTTCTTCAATCCTAAAACCATATGCGCTCCTGCGACCGCTCCGCACAGTTCACCACATCTTGCCCCTCCGCCAAAGTTTGTTGAAATCATTAAGGCGGTATCTTCATCTATGCCCATTTCTGTTGCGAAAGTTGTGAATACAGCCTGTGAACAGTTAAAGTTGTTGCCGAAATAGGATAATGCTTTTTCCTTGTGTGTCATTTTTAAGTCCTCCTGTTATTATAATAGAATATATGAAAATGCGTTAAAAAGATATCCGATTATTATTATTCCAATTGAAACTATACCAACAAAAACAGCAAGAAGCTTCGGCTTGACTGCTTTTCTTAGCATTATTATTGATGGAAGGCTAAGTGCAGTAACCGCCATCATAAATGACAGTATTGTACCAATGCTTACTCCCTTAAAGAACAATGCTTCAGCAATAGGTATTGTCCCGAATATGTCAGCATACATTGGGATACCGACGATTGTTGCAAGCAGAACAGAAAACTGATTGTTTGCACCAAGAACAGACTGAATAAATTCTTTTGGAATCCAATTATGTATTGCAGCGCCTATTCCAATTCCTATTACTACATACCAGAAAACTTTTTTCACTGTAGCAATAACCTGTTCTTTTGCATATAATATACGTTCACGTTTTTTAAGCTCTGGTGATTCAAGATTAACACTTGAGCCTGTTAATATAAATGATTCAACATACTTTTCAAGCCCGAACTTGTCAATAAGTGTTCCGCCAATTACAGCAAGAATTATTCCAACAATTACATATGCCAGTGCAATTTTAAACCCGAAAACACTTGTCAGAAGAATAAATGCTCCGAGGTCAACAAGTGGCGAAGAAATAAGAAAACTGAAGGTTACACCGACAGGGAGTCCTGCATTAGTAAAACCAATGAACAACGGAATAGATGAACACGAACAGAATGGTGTTACAGTTCCAAGTATTGCGCCCATAAGGTTTGCCCAGATACCTTTGTACTTGCCTAAAATATTCTTTGTTCTTTCAGGAGGAAAATAGCTTTGAATATATGAGATAATAAAAATAAGGATAGATAAAAGAATCAGAATCTTTATCATATCATAGATAAAAAACTGAATACTCGCCCCTATTTGCGAAGATGTATCAAGTCCTAGAACAGAAAGGAGAGAATCAATAAGTTTATTCAGCCACTTCATTCCTAAAATTTGATTCTGAATAAACAAACCAATGTTTTCAATTATGTGCATTCACATTCCCCCTCACAAATGCATTCAAGTGATGAAATAAATGATTTGAACAAACCAAGCGTTTTACAGTTAATAGAATAATGTGACCACTTCCCGTCCTTTCTAACATTAACGAGCCCACAATCACATAATATTTTCATATGATGAGATAGTGTTGGCTGTGTTATTTCAAATGCTTCAAGAAGCTTGCAGGCACATTTTTCACCATTTGATAACATTCTTATTATCTTTAGTCTGTTTGGATCTCCAAGCGCTTTACATATAAGAGCAATCTCAATTTCATTCATGAATTTTCACCTCATATAGATATTTGTCTATATAATATCATATGCATAGATGCTTGTCAATATGACTTGGATTATTTTTTTATTTGTGACTTGGTCACAGTAACAAATTTTAGAATGATATACAATTATAACAAATAAAGTGATTGAAAAAACAACAGAATTCAACAGTTGGATAATATATGACATTAACGTTATTACTTTTTGTATTAATGAGCTACTAAAAGCAAACACTTTTATTGATAAACAAGGCAAAAAATCAAAAAAAATTTTTGGAGGGTTTAATATGAATTTATTTAGTTTGTTCAGTAATCAGGATATTAATAAAGGAGTAGATAAATTTCGCAACACTTCAGGTTCTGTACTTTTGGATGTAAGAACAAAGAAAGAGTATAATCAAGGTAATATTGAAGGAAGTATAAATATTCCTTTAGACAGACTTGAGGTTGTTCAGGAAGCTATTAAAAATAAAAAAACGCCTCTTTTTGTTTATTGTCATAGCGGTGCAAGAAGCACACAAGCTGTTGACTATTTAAAACGAATAGGATATACTAACGTTGAAAATATTGGTGGTTATATGAATTATAAAGAAAAGGTGGTAAGGTAAATGAAAGTTGTAATTGTCGGAGGTGTAGCTGGAGGTGCTTCTGCTGCTGCAAGGCTAAGAAGACTTAATGAAGACGCTCAAATTATAATTTTTGAACGCTCAGGGTATATCTCTTATGCAAACTGTGGCTTGCCATATTATATAGGCGGAGTTATCGAAAATAAGGAAGAGCTTACCTTACAAACACCTGAAAGCTTCTGGAACAGATTCCGTATTGATACCAGAGTAAAAACAGAGGTTGTTTCTATCAATCGTGAGAAGATGACAGTTTTAGTCCATGATTTAAAAACGAATAAATTTTATGAAGAAAGCTATGACAAGCTTGTTTTAGCGCCGGGAGCAGTAGCAATAAAACCTGACTTGCCTGGTATTGATGATGAAAAAATAGTGACTCTCAGAACTGTTGAAGATACTCTGCGTATCCGTGATATGGTAACCAATAAAAATATAAAATCAGCAGTAGTAGTCGGTGGTGGATATGTTGGTGTTGAAACGGCAGAAAACCTTAAAGAAATCGGCATTGATATCACTATTGTTGACATGCAAAATCAAGTCCTCGGTCAGTTGGATGAGGATATGGTAATTTTTGTTCATTCCCATCTTAAATCAAAGGGAATCAAGCTTATTCTTGGGAACGGAGTTCAAGGTTTTGAAAGCACTGAAAATGGTGTTAATGTCAAGCTTGACAATCATCCTTCAATTAATGCTGATATTGTACTTTTATCTATTGGTGTGGTTCCTGACAGCAAACTGGCCAAAGAGGCTGGCTTAGAATTAAGTGTTAGAAACAGTATAGCAGTTAATGACCATATGCAGACCAGCGATAAAAATATTTATGCAGTAGGTGATGCAGTATCTGTCTTAAATTCTGTTACCAATCAGCTTTCAACAATTTCTCTTGCTGGCCCAGCTAACAAGCAAGGTAGAATTGCCGCAGATAATATTGCAGGTCTTGACAGCAGCTATAAAGGTTCTGTGGCATCTTCGGTACTTAAGGTATTTGATGTTACTGTTGCCACAACAGGAATAAATGAAAGAGTTGCAAAGTCAAGCGGAATAGACTATGAAAAAATCATAATTTCTCCGGCATCTCATGCTTCCTATTATCCAGGTGGAACTGTTATGACTATTAAATTTTTGTTTGATAAAGTCAATGAAAGAATACTTGGTGCTCAGATAGTAGGCTTTGATGGTGTGGACAAAAGAATTGATGTTATTGCTACCGCTATTCAGGCTGGCATGAAAGCAACCGAACTTAAGGATCTGGATCTGAGTTATGCTCCTCCTTATTCATCAGCAAAGGATCCAGTCAATATGCTTGGTTTTGTTGCTGAAAATATAATGACAGATAAAGTCAAGCATTTTTATTATGAAGATATAGATAATCTAATTAATGACAAAAATGCCATATTACTCGATACACGAACTGATTGGGAATACAACAACGGACATGCACAAGGGTTTGAATCACATATTCCTGTTGATAACTTAAGAGATAGATTAGGCGAACTGGATAAGTCAAAGAAAATTTATATCATGTGTCAATCTGGGCTTCGTAGTTATATAGCGTGTAGAATTTTATCTCAGGAAGGCTTTGATTGCTATAATTTTGCTGGTGGATATAGATTTTATAAAAGTGTATATGAAAACTCATTCAATGAAAAATGTAGCACAGACTGTGGATTGAGGTAAAAAATGAAAAAAATAATAATACCTGCTTTTATATTATTGATTAATATATTTCTTATTGGATGCACTCAAACAAAAAAGGATACTATTGAACATTCACAAAATACCTACCGTCAAATATCAATGAGTGAAGCCCAAGATATTATGAATAAAGAAAAAGACTATATTATTCTTGATGTTCGTACCCAAGATGAATATAAAGAAGGACATATTCCTAATGCGATATGTATTCCTAATGAAACAATTGGTGATAAGGAAATAGATAAGTTACCAAATAAGAATCAGCTTATTATGGTATATTGCAGAAGTGGTAATCGTAGCAAACAAGCATCAGAAAAATTAGTTAAATTAGGATATACTAATATTGTTGAAATCGGCGGCATAAAAGACTGGCAAGGTAAAATCGAAAAAAGTTAAGAAATAAAATCGCGCCCTCACATCACATAATCAACAAGTCCAGTAAAAAAGGACTAAGAAAAAACCTTCTTTGGTAAAATAAAACCAGAGAAGGGATTTTTATGTCGAGAAGTTGTAGAGACATTCAAATATATTCAAAAGAAATAATAAAATTGATAACGTACTTATTTTGACTTTACATTAATATCCTGTTATAATTAAATAAATATGGATGGGGCAAAAATCAATAGCTATATATTGAAATGAGGGGTTTCTATGGCAATAAACAAAGCAATGCGTCTTGCACTCAAAGCACTGTCTTATCCTAACATCGACTTAAAAAAAGTATATAAAATTCAGCGTGCTTTGCAAAACCTCAGTGTGTCTAATCATCTTACTCACTATAAGATGTGGGATAAGAAAATTAGCTTTGGTGACCATGAAATTCTTACAAGAATATACGAACCTGATAAATCCAAATATACTATTGAACGTAACAAGCTTCTTTTGTTTTTCCACGGAGGTGGCTGGGTAACCGAAAATGTAAATACCTATAATAAAGTATGTGCGGGACTTGCTGATAACACAGGCTGTCGTGTGGCTTCTGTTGAATATCGACTTGCTCCTGAATTCCCTTTCCCTGCCGGTCTTAATGATTGCTATGCAGTCGCAAAGGAAATCCTTACAAACTGTTCTAAATTAACTTCATGCCCTGAAAATGTTGTACTTATCGGTGATAGTGCCGGTGGAAATATAGCCGCAGCTGTTTCAATGATGCTTCGTGATAATGATAATATAAAGGCAAATAACCAGATACTTATATATCCTGCCACTTGGAATGACCATACGGAAAATTCTCCTTTTAACTCAATAAGAGAAAATGGTACAGATTATCTTCTGACCTCAAAACGTATTGAGGACTATATGGATATGTATGTTGATAATGATGAATATCTGTCTTCACCACTTGTTGCACCACTACTTGCCGATAATTTTTCAAATATGCCACGAACACTGGTTATTACTGCTGAATTTGACCCTCTGCGTGATGAGGGTGAGGCTTATGCCAAAAAACTCAAAAAAGCCGGAAATGAAGTCAGATTATACAGAATGAAAGATGCTCTACATGGATTCTTTGCACTAGGCGTAAAATATTCACAGGTGAGAAGATGCTACAATTATATTAATAGATTTCTTGATGAAATTTAAGCTGAGGCTTATTTTTCAAATTTTATATTCGTGAAAGAATGGTGAAATATGGGCAAACAGGAAAACATCGACTGGCACAAACTGGATAATGCGGCAAAGGCATTCCCGCCAACGGTGAAAAAATCTGATACAAGAGTTTTTAGATTTAGCTGTGAGCTTTTTGACGAAATTGATGAAAAAACACTTCAGTTTGCTCTTGATAAAGCAGTGCTGGAATTTCCTCATTTACTTTCTGTTATGCGAAAGGGTCTGTTCTGGTATTATCTTGAGCAATGTAACATAAAGCCAATAGTAAGTCCTGAATCAAAAATGCCATGTTCACAACTTTATAAATCAGGATATAAAACATTACTTTTTGAGGTGACATATTTCAGAAACAGGATAAATCTTGAGATATTTCATTCTCTTGCTGATGGTCTGGGGGGAATACAGTTTTTCCAAACAATTGTACTTAAGTATATTATTGAAAAGTATAAGTCTGATTTTGGTGAAAATGTTCCTTTCCTTAATAACAATTCATCTGTCACTGAACGTGGCAAGGACAGCTTTTTTGATTATTATAAGAAAGATAAAAATAATCTTAAGATAAAAAAAGAGAAAGCATATATTTTTCGTGGTGCAAAACGAGAGGACGACTCAGTAATTGTCATAGAGGGAAGACTCTCGGTAAAAGCAGTGCTTGAACTGGCACATAAATACAACACTACTCTTACTGCATTTTTAATTTCTGCTTTTATATATTCTGTTGGTAAGGAAATGACAGAAATAAATAGAAAACTTCCTGTTGTTATTGATATTCCTGTAAATCTCCGCAAATATTTTTCATCACAAACTACAAGGAACTTTTTTGCAATGATCAGCATAAAGTATACGTTCAAAGAAAAGAATGACAGCTTTGAAACAATTATTAAGACGGTTTCTGAGGAAATGAAGAATGAAATAACAAAAGAACGTCTGTCACATGTTATGAAATCATTCGCAAAGCTGGAACATAATCCTGTTATTCGTGTTGTACCACTTCCTATCAAGAACTTTGCCATCAGTGCTAAGCGTAATAATATGGACAAGTACGGTACAACAGTTGTTTCAAATATTGGAGCAATTAATATGCCTGAAGCTGTACGAAAATATATTCGTTCATTCAGTGTAATTTCAAGCACTTTATCAACACAGCTTTGTGTGTGTTCTTTTGAAGATAACCTTGAGCTTGGCTTTACGTCTGCTTTTATTGATACAGAACGACAGAAAAACTTCTTTCGTACACTTACTGATTTAGGACTTGATGTAGAAATATTCTGCAACGATTTCAACGGGAGCAGAGGCGATAAATATGATGAAATGTAGAAAATGTGGAGTGCATATTCACGGGTCAAAAAGCTGTTGCCCCTTGTGCCGTGGAGAAATTACGGGTGAACCTGACAATGATGTTTTCCCAGACGTAAAGCAAACAAAATTCAATCGCAATTTTGCTATAAGATTAATAAGCTTTATTGCTATTGTAAATATTATTTTGTCTTTTACCATAAATCTTATATCTTTTAATGGGATATGGTGGGCAATAATCGTTACGGCAGCTACCGGATGCTTATGGGTCAGTATTTCAACTGCAATTATTCAGAGAAGAAATATTATTATGGCAATAACCTGGCAACTGATATTCATTACCGGTGCACTGGTACTATGGGATTTATGTATGGGCTGGAAACGCTGGTCGCTGGATTATGTAATACCTTGTGCCTGTATAATTTCAATGCTTTCAATGGTGATTATATCAAAAATAATGAAGGTACCCCCGGAGGAACACCTTTTTTATCTTGTACTTGATGCAATTTACGGGATTGTTCCTGTAATATTTATTTTCACAGGTAGTCTGAATACTATTTATCCATCAGCAATATGCGTATGCTTAAGTCTTATTTCAATTACAGCAATTACATTGTTTGAAGGAAAGAAAATAAAAGAACAGGTATCAAAAAGATTGCATTTCTAACATGAAAAAATCGCATCATCTAAGGAGGTAAAAATAACGATTAAAACATTGAGTATGTCTTGTCGCTTAAGTACGACTAAATAGAGTTTATATCCTAAGATAAGATAACGTTTGGAGGAATTATGATAATTTTTGATTTTGCTAGTATTAAAGATATCAGTAGTTGGATGGAATTATTAGAATTAGTTGAGGAGAATTTTCCTGGATTGGATAAGGAATCTTATAAAAAAGGTCTTAGTATAAGTATGATGAAAAAGGAAGCTCTTGTAGCTAAAGAAAATGGTATGGTGGTTGGAGCCATCGCTTTTTCCAAAGATAATAATGAAATAAATTTTTTAGCGGTTCATCCAGAATATCGTAGAATGGGGATTGCTCAGAATTTGATAAAAAAGT
>JAEWZG010000137.1 GCA_023395435.1 Bacillota bacterium | reverse complement strand
TTTATGATAGTAGCTGGAGATTTCAGAAATGGTGTTACTTTTGAAATGGATGGCAATGTATTGCAGATTGTTGAATTCCAACATGTTAAACCAGGTAAAGGTGCAGCATTCGTAAGAACAAAAGTTAAAAACGTTATTACTGGTGCAGTGTTGGAAAGAACATTCAATCCGTCTGATAAATTCCCGACAGCTTATGTTGAGAGAAAGGATATGCAATATCTTTACGCTGACGGTTCACTATATTATTTCATGGATATGGAATCTTACGAGCAGTTGCCAATCGACGAGTCAAAACTTGGTGACAGCTTTAAATTCGTAAAAGAAAATATGGAAGTTAAGGTTCTTTCATATAAGGGCAACGTTTTTGGAATTGAACCTCCGTTCTTCGTTGAACTTGAAGTTGTTGAAACTGACCCAGGCTTTAAGGGCGATACAGCAACTAATGCAACAAAACCAGCTAAGCTTGAAACTGGTGCTGAAATTAAAGTGCCATTGTTTATCGAGCAGGGTGACGTTCTCCGTATCGATACAAGAACAGGTGAATACATGGAGCGTGCATAACGCTACCATTTGTTCAATATAAACTTTTGTTTAAAAAGGAGAGATTGTTATGAAGCTTACAGACAGAGTATCTTATCTTCAGGGACTGATGGATGGTTTAGAAATTAACGATTCCACAAAAGAAGGCAAAGTATTGATCCAGATGGCAGATATTTTGCAGGAGCTTGCACTTTCTGTTGAAGACATTGAAAGTGAAGTTGATGAAGTAGTTGAGCTTGTTGACACTCTCGACGAGGATCTTGGCGATCTTGAAGAGGATTTTTATGACCTCGATGATGATGACGATGATGAAGATTACGAGGACGATGATGAGGAACTTGATTCAGATGACGAATTCTATGAGGTTATCTGTCCAACCTGCGGTGACACTATATGTCTCAATCAGGAAATGATAGAAGAAGGCTCAATCAACTGTCCAAATTGTAATGAACTTCTCGAGTTTGATTTCGACGAAGAAACTTCTGAAGACTAAGAGAACCCAGACCAAAATTTAATAAAAAGTTTCGGGGCGTGGTGAAAATCCACACCGGTGGTAATGGCTTGTAAAGCTTAGTCCACGAGCGATAAATTAACATATCGCAGATCTGGTCAGATTCCAGAACCGACGGTAAGTTGAATATAATTATTCAGCGAGTCCGGATGAAAGAGACATGCAGGTTTAAGCACCTACACGCCCCTATGATTAATCATAGGGGCTTTTTACTTTCTCTTGCAAGTTTCTACAATTATATTGGAGGAATATTTATGGCAAACAGCAAATCCGCATTAACAACAAAAAAACTAATTCTTATGAGCCTTTTCTGTGCGTTGGCTTATATTTCGGTTTTCATTCTAAGAATACCAATGGTATCTTTTCTTGATTATGAACCGAAAGATGTTATTATTGCTCTCGCGGGGTTAATATTAGGACCAATATCAACAATCTTTATATCAATTGTTGTATCTTTTATTGAAATGGTTACAATAAGTGATACAGGACCAATTGGAATGCTGATGAATGTTATTGCAACATTGTCCTTTGCACTTCCAGTTTCTTTATTGTATAAATATAAGAGAAACATTAATTCGGCTGTTGTAGGGCTACTTATTGGAACAATAGCAATGACAATATCAATGATATTATGGAATTATCTCGTTACACCTTACTATATGGGTGTACCAAGACCAGTTGTTGTTGATATGCTTGTGCCAATCTTTTTACCATTTAATATTATTAAAGCAACTATTAATTCAACTTTGGTTTTTCTATTATATAAACCAATAATTTTTGCACTTAGAAAAAGTCACAGTATCAATAATAGTAAATCGGAGATTGAAGTTAGTAAAAAATCTATTATAATTTTTAATGTTTGTGCATTACTTATTCTTATATCTTGTATAGTAATCTGGATACTATGGAGAATAAATCAAAAGTAATTGCTAAAAATATATTGTTGACAAATATACATAAATGGTATATAATAAATGTACAATTTAATAGCCTTATCAAGAGTGGCTGAGGAAACAGGTCCTGTGAAGCCCGGCAACCTAATCATATTAATGAAGAAGGTGCCAATTCCTGCGGAATATCCGAGAGATGAGGATTTGATTTTAAAAAACAAGTCAGCACTCTTTTGTGCTGACTTTTTAGTTTTTATAGGAGGAAATAAAAATGTCAAAAATGTTATTTACATCAGAATCAGTAACAGAAGGCCATCCAGATAAAATATGTGACCAGATATCAGATGCAGTCCTTGACGCAATACTTGAACAGGATCCAATGGGCAGAGTAGCTTGTGAAACATGCACTACAACAGGTTTGGTGCTTTGTATGGGAGAAATCACAACAAAAGCACAAATAGATATTCCTGCAATCGTTCGTGAAGTTGTTGTCAATATTGGATATGACAGAGCAAAATATGGCTTTGATGGGCATACCTGTTCTGTTATTACAACAATGGGCAAGCAGTCACCTGATATAGCTATGGGAGTTGACAATGCTCTTGAAGGAAGAGAAGAGAAAGCATTCGATACTGGTGCAGGTGATCAGGGTATGATGTTTGGTTATGCTTGTGATGAAACCGCTGAACTAATGCCAATGCCAATTTCTCTAGCACAAAAGCTTGCTTACAAGCTTACTGAGGTAAGAAAAAACGGTATACTCTCATATTTAAGACCAGACGGAAAAACTCAGGTTACCATTGAATATATTGACGGAAAGCCAGCAAGAGTTGACGCTGTTGTTGTATCTTCACAGCACGACGCTGAAGTTACACTTGAACAGATAAGAAAAGATATAATTGAAATGGTTGTAAAGCCAGTTATTCCCGCTCAGCTTCTTGACGCTGATACAAAATATTTCATTAACCCAACAGGACGCTTTGTTATTGGTGGACCGCAAGGCGACAGCGGATTAACAGGAAGAAAAATTATTGTTGACACATATGGCGGATATTCAAGACATGGCGGCGGAGCATTTTCAGGAAAAGACCCGACAAAGGTTGACCGTTCAGCAGCTTATGCTTCAAGATATGTAGCAAAGAATATAGTTGCAGCAAAGCTTGCTAAAAAGTGTGAGGTTCAGCTTGCATACGCAATTGGTGTTGCACACCCGGTTTCGGTAATGGTTGATACTTTTGGCACGGGAACAGTTTCAGACGAAAAGCTTGCTGAGGCTGTTAATAAGGTATTTGACCTTCGCCCAGCAGCGATAATCAATACTCTTGACCTTAGAAAGCCACAGTACAGACAACTTGCAGCTTATGGCCATATGGGAAGAGAAGACCTCGGCGTAGCGTGGGAAAAGACAGACAAAATCAATGAGCTTTTGGAAGTTGTTAAATAGTATTATTATAAAAGCCTACTGTTAAGTAGGCTTTTTATTATTTTAATATAAATGTTTATTTAGGAAATATCTATTGACAAAGTGCCTATATTATAATAGAGTGATTTTATAAAAAATAAACCAATTTTATGAAGAGGTGCACAATGCTAAATTTAATCCAGAATATTATTATTCGAGAGGAACTTGGTGCGATATATACACCTGAAAAAACTACTTTCAGAATATGGTCGCCAACAGCTGAAAATGTTTTACTTAATCTTTACAAAGAGGGAGCAGGCAATAATCTTATTAAAACTGCTTCAATGGAAAAACGTGATGATGGGTTATGGAGCACAGAGATTGACGAAAATCTTTCCGGAGTATACTATACATTTTCTATAACAATTAACGGAGTAACAAATGAAGTTGTAGATATTTATGCTAAAGCAGTCGGTATAAACGGCAATCGTGGGATGATTGTCAACCTTAAAGAAACTGACCCGAAACATTTCAGAAATACCCCACGCCCAGCATTTGATAATATAACTGACGCTGTTATTTATGAAGTTCATGTACGTGACTTTTCTATTGATGAAAGCTCAGGAATAAAAATGAAAGGAAAATTCCTCGGTTTTACAGAGCTTGAAACAAAAAACGATAATGGAGATTATACAGGCCTTTCTCATCTTAAAGAGCTTGGAATAACCCATGTTCATCTTCTTCCATCATTTGATTATGAGTCAGTTGATGAATCAAGTGATAAGCAACAGTTTAACTGGGGATATGATCCAAAGAATTATAATGTTCCTGAAGGTTCATATTCAACCGATGCCCATAATGGTGCTGTCCGTATAAAAGAAATGAAGGAGCTTGTCAAAGCCCTTCACAAAAATGGTATACGAGTTATTATGGACGTTGTTTACAACCATACCTATAGGAGTGAGGATTCAATTTTCAACCTTACAGTGCCCGATTATTATTATAGAACAGAAAACGGCAAGTTCACAAACGGCTCTGCCTGTGGTAATGAAACTGCTTCCGACCACCTGATGATGAGAAGGTATATGCTCGATTCAGTTAAATACTGGGCTGAGGAATATATGATAGATGGTTTTAGATTTGACTTAATGGGACTTCACGATGCAACAACAATGAATATGATAAGTTCAGAGCTTAAAGAAATTGACCCATCTATCTTTGTTTATGGTGAGGGCTGGGCTGGTGGTTATTCTCCACTGCCTGATGAGGATAAGGCGCTTAAGTGCAATGCTTCAAAAACCCCTGACATTGCGTTTTTCAGTGATGATATCCGTGACACAATAAAAGGGAGCGTTTTTGAAATGCAAGAACCTGGTTTTGTGAACGGAAAGCAAAACATAGAAGAAAATCTTAAGCTTTGTGTAACAGGCTCAATTAATACCAATCTCATTGAGTATACTAAAGTAACAATTAAGCCTTGGGCAACTTCACCATGCCAAGTAATCAACTACTGTGAGGCTCACGATAATCTCACTTTATGGGATAAGCTTTATTATTCTGCTCCAGGAGTAGCTGTAGAGGATAGAATAAAAATGGATAAGTTGTCAGCAGCAATAGTGTTCCTTTCGCAAGGTGTGCCTTTTATTCAGGCAGGGCAGGAATTTCTTCGTTCAAAGCCAAATAATGATACTGGCACAAGCTTTGCTGAAAATAGCTATAACAGTCCAGATAGTATCAATAGCATCAAATGGAACAATAAAACTGAGCATAAGGAAGTCTATAATTACTACAAGGGCCTTATAGAATTAAGGAAAGGACACAACCTTTTTAGAATGAGAACGAAAGAGCAGATTGAAAATCATTTGTGTTTTATTAATAACTGTCCTGAAAATACAGTCGCATTTATTTTAAAAGATAATAATGAAGAAATCGCTGTTATCTTTAATGCGAAAAAAGAAACAACAGCTGTAAATCTTCCTGATGGAAAGTGGAATGTTATCCTTAATGATAATACTACAGGAAATAATGTTATTAATACTATTAATTCAGGCAGAATAGAAGTCCCACCAATTTCTGCAATGGTATTAAACAGATAATATTAAAAGCACTTAACAAAATAATCTGTTGAGTGCTTTTTGTTTGACATAGTCTATATATAATGCTATGCTATAAATATAATACAAACGGAGGCTGACATTATGATTTGTCCTAAATGCAACAGTTCAAATGTAATTGTTGTGAATGAAACAACAACAAAAATAAAAAATAGGGGCTGCTGTGGCTGGCTTTTATGGTTATTTCTTGCAATAATTACAGTGGGCATTATTTTGATAATTCCACTTGTCACCAACACAAAGTCAAAAACAAGTCATCGCGTTAAAGCCATCTGTCAGAACTGCGGACATAGCTGGTATGTTAATTAATAAAACACAAAGAGGATAGACATAATGAAAGATGTAAGCATTAACGTGAGAAGGGAAGTTATTCGTTGCAAAGAGTGCAGGCAATTAAAGCAACTTCTATATTTATCTGATTTTTCATATGGTGAAAGATTGGTAGTTCTCAATGACACACCTTATTACGCTTTTAAAAATCTTATTGAAGATGAATGTTTTACAGAATATGAAGAAATAATTAAACATATTTTGAATGACAGGTCTGTTTCATATACAAAAGAATCTTTTGACAAGCTCGTAATCTCAACTTTTGGAATAACCTGTGATAAGATCAATGGACATAATATTGATTTTTTGAAGAAAGATAATAAATGTCATATATGTGGTTCAACAGAATTTGAAAATAATCTTTTTGAACAGGAAAGTATTATTAATATAAAAATACCTGTTATCACCCATTGTGAGTGGAGTAAGTTATCGACAAAAGAAAAAGAAAAGCTGATAATTCAAAAGCTTAAAGAAAAAAGCCTCATCAAATGGTGAGGCTTTTATTTTGTTATTTAATTATTGAGCATTTCGAAAGCCTCAACAACGAGCTTTTCAACATTTTCTGTAATCTGACTTACAACAACCATACTATCGTTTATTGAGCTTCCTCGTTTTTTTGTTATAGAAACATTTTCGTTTACATGATCAACAATTTCAAGAAGATCGTGCACAGTTGTATCAATAGTGTTGATAATAGTACCAATATCTGCAACAGCTTCATTAACCTGCCTGTTATAATGCTCTGCATCATTAACAGCATAAGAAGAGTTATTTGCGAGGCTTCTTACTTCTGTAGCAACAACAGCAAATCCCTTTCCAGCATCACCGGCACGAGCAGCTTCTATTGAGGCATTCAGTGAAAGAAGATTTGTTTTTGATGCTATTGATGAAACATCAGAAGTCATTTTGCTGAAATTATCAGTGCCTTTCTGAATGTTCGAAAGTGCAACATTAATTTTTTGAGAAAGATTGTTGAGCTCATTCATTCTCTCAGTAATAGTGCTCATATCGTTTGTGTTTGTAGAATTAAGAGAATCAATGTTCACAACATCTGAGTTTACATTCTGAATGTTGCTTGAAAGTGATACGATAACTTTCTGAAGCTCTTTTGTTAGTGTTCTGACATTGTCATTAAGTTCATTGACACGCTGAGTCTTGTTTTCAGCAATACTTTTAGCTTTCTGCATACAGTTGTCAGAGATATTATTACCGTTTGCTATTGCACACGCCATGTCATAACAGCTTCTATACCCACAGGCATGACAGTCAATCTTTCTCTCAGCAGGAGTGAATTTGTTAAGTTCTATAAAAGCAGCTTCAATTTCACTCTCTGTAGGTCTAGTAATGTTAAGAGCGTATTTAGTTGAATACTCTCTCATAAAATCTTCAAGCTTAAGTGTCTTATCAAAATTCTTGAACTGCTTATATTCTTTAAAGGTCTTATGCTTATTGCGTGACTCCTTTGCATCATGCTTTATGCTGTGCATAGTTTTATAGATAGCGAAGACGTCAGCTTCTCTGCCGACAGCAGGACCAGTATTGCATCCAAATTCACAGTTCAGAATATCAAAAACGGTCGGTACATATTCAGGCTGAATGTTTGCGTAGTTATCAATTTCCTTATATATTTTTGTCGAGCCTTCAGAATTAATAACTGTAAGATGTGGACTATGAAATTGTAAGCAGGTTTTCAGTCCGCCAGGTTTAGGATAAATTGCTCCTTCAAAAGATAAGTCATTATCAAAAAGAGTATTCCCATTATAGCTAAATGATGAAATATCTATATTTTTTTCATCTAAGTATTTTTTTAGCTTATCAAAAGTGACATTGTATTTAACCAGACCAGTCTGTGTAAATTCATCCTTTTTTGCTATGCATGGTGACAAAGCAGCAATTTCATTATTGTCATTCAAATATTTTTTTATGTATATTGAAGCACATAGCATCGGGCTATGTATAGGAGAAAGATTTTTTAATAGTTCAGGATGATATTTTAGAATATAATTTGTAGTTGCTGCACAAGGCTGAGATATTATTTTTGCATCAGGATTCTGATTTACAAGTTTTAAGTGTGCCCAAGTACAGATATCAGCCCCAAAGGAAACATCATATATTTTATCCACACCAATAGAGCGTAACCAAGCAACGACATTTTTCCATCTTTCTCCAAAGGATACTTTGACAGCAGGAGCAACAATTACAGATATTTTTTTATTATTGGCAACATCATCTATAAAATGATGAGTGTCATCAAGATAAGTTCTGGCACCATGGCTGGAGCATGCTTTTATGCATTCACCACATTTTATACATTTTTCGTCATCTATGCTTATTGTAAGTTTTCCATCATTATTAATGGATGCAATATTTGCAATGTGGGTTGGACAAACTCTTATGCACGAGTTGCAACCAATACATTTAGTTGGGTCAATTTTTATAGTGCTCATAATTACCTCCTTTTTCATATATTATATTACTTTATTTGACAATGTTCAACTATTATTTTGTTATTTGACTAAATATTTTAGTAAGTTTCCATAAATATATATTTAATGTAACTTTATGATTAATAAATTAAGTCCTTAGTTCCAGAATGTAAGAAAACAACCCTGATTTAAATAGGTTTAGGCAAAGCCTTCAGCAATTAAATCAGGGTTGTTTTATGGTTCAAATGACTTGTTTCCTCTAGAAACTTTTAATACCGCAACTACTGCATTTGCGTATTCGTCTGGCATATCTCCTATATCCCATCCTGCTGCGGTTGTTTCTATATAATAATATTTATCTTTTGCTAAATTAAAATACTTACCGTCCATTTTATTGGAGCCTTTTATTCCTACTGACATATGACCTATATCTTTGTCACGATATGCAATATCAAATAAAGAAACATCATATCCCATTTCCTGAAGAAGTGAGGCTAATAAGATACTTGAGTCTTCACAATCTCCCCCTTTGTCATAAAGTGTTTCACAAGGGTACTTTGGATATTCCTCTTTTCCGGTATACTCCAGATCTTCCTGATATTCAATATTCTGAACGAAGGATACAACAAGCTGAACTATCTGTGAATCAGAATAACCTTGTTTCTTTCCGATTTCTATAAATGACTGTGTAATAGTATTGAGCCACTTATCGTCAGTATCATCTGTGACAAGCTGTGTGAATTTTTTTACACCTGGATAGTTTCGGGAAGAATGTTTGTACTGGTCATAATAGCTTTCAGGAATTTCAAGAGTATATGACCAGTTCTTATTATCATAATTCCAATTATATGTAACATTTTTATTCTCATCATATTCAATTTTGGGTGCTGAAGTTTTAAAGCTTATCGCGTTACTTTGGTCAGTATGTCTTTTAAAGGTATAAGTACTAAAAAAACCAGAGTATAGGAGAATAAGAGCTCCTGCAATAATAGCAACAATAATTATTGGAGTAATTATCAAAAGCTTATTACTTGATGTTCCATTATTGTAAGAATAATTATACGTATAATTCGGACGGATAATATTATATCTCGCGAGAATATCGTTTATCCTATAAATATCTGCATCTGAAAGCTTGTAATAAATATTTTGAATGTATACTTGATTCTGATTTAAAAGAGAAACAAGATAATTTATATTAATATTATATCTAATAGAAATATCATATAATGACAAATTGTTCAGCTTCTTTCATAATAACATAGTAATATTTTACATTATTTTTCACATAAAATCAAGCAAATTAAATATTATTACTTTAACTACTAGACATGATATCAACTGGTTTGAAGATGATTATTTTTGTTCTTGGGACTATTATTTTAACAGGAATACTTCACTATTTTTACGAACGTCCATTTACTATTTTTCTAACAAGGAAATTGTGCAAAAAACCAAATAAAACCTAGAGAATTATTACAACAATAATGGGTTACTGGAATTTTTCATGAATATGAATCAGATCTTGTATTTACATTTTCAATTTCACAAAGCAAACGAGTGCGGCATACAATGTAAAAGACAGTGCTGAGATTACATATCCTGATGAAAGGAGGTATCTTATGTTCTGTCGTAGACGTTTTTGTTGTAGATGTTGTTGCAATCGTTGTTGCAGACGTTGTTGTAGATGCTGGCGTTGTTGCGGTTGTTGTTAATAAATATTTCTAAAGAATATTAACTAATGATGAAGACAGTCACCTTAAAAGTGGCTGTCTTTCTATATTATTTTAAAATATATTTATAAATAATAATTATTTTGAAAAAGTTATTGACATACATCACACCGTGATATATAATAAATATATCACAAAGTGATACATTACATTATGATATAGGAGGTCAACATGAATATTGAAACAGTAAGAAAAAAATTTACTCCAATGAGTGAAACCATGCTTTATATTTTAATATCACTTGTTGAGGAACGACACGGATATGGAATAATGCAACATGTTAAGGAAATAACCGCTGGAAGAATTATATTAGGTGCAGGAACAATTTATCAGACTCTTGTTAAGCTTGAAAATGGCGAACTTATAAAACCTACCGAGGAAAAGGACAGAAAAAAACTGTACATTGTCACTGAAATAGGAAAACGTATTTTGCTTGAAGAGAAAAACAGAATTAATGAGATTGCAAAGAATATGGAGGGACTTTTATGATAAAATTTATGTCGTCATTCATTCACCCTGTTCCAGCTGAGTATGAAGAGTGGTTAGAAGATTTAGCACAAAAAGGGTATCATCCAAAAAAATTTACTCAATGGAGTACAACCTATTTAAAATTCTATAAAGGTGAGCCTAAAAAATATCGTTATGTTCTTGACATACAGCCTTTTGTTAAAAAAGACTATTTTGAAACTTACAAAGATTTTGGGTGGGAACTTTGCGGGCAACTGGCGAGCACATACTTGTGGCGAATGGAATATGCAGATGAACGCCCGGAATCATTTTCAGATGAGGCAGCCCGCAAAGATAGAAACTCACGATTTGTAAAAGCGGTTTCGTTTTCTTTTATTTTGTTTGTAGTAACTTTCCTGATTACATTGGTATGCCTGATATTAACATTTAAGAAATGCACAACATCTGACTTATTGCAGTATATTCTAGCACTTGTTTTGTCAGGCGGTTTACTATCATACATTGGTTTTGCGATGAGGAAGATAAAAAAGAGTAAAAAATAATAATATTGACATAATATAATGACTAACATATAATTAATTTATTAACAAAACAGAATTATGGGAGACCAAAAATGAGATGTTATGGTGTGGGATTATATGTAAAAAACAGCGTAGAAGCTGTTGAAGTATACAAAGAAGCTTTTTCATTAGACCTTGGCTATCATATGTTAAATCCAGACGGTACATATTTTCACTCAGAATTATTAAGTGATGGCGCAGTAATGTTTTCAGTTGTTGAATCAAATGCACCGAAGTGTACAAACAATCCAGTTCAAATTTGTGTTACATTTGATGAAAAAGCTCAGTTGATAAATGCTTTTGATGTTTTAAGCAAGAATGGTAATATTATCATAGAAGTCGGTGAATTACCATGGAGCCCATGTGCAGCAGAAGTAGCAGATATGTTTGGCATAAGGTGGTATTTGACAATACCTCAAAATAGGCCGCCAGAAACTTTCAAGGCTGAGGATTTCAATCAGATCTAATTAGCAATTAGCTTAAAAAATAACCTAAAAAGAATTCAATGTTCTTTTTAGGTTATACTTTTTTATATTAGTGTAGTATATTCTAGGTCTTTCTAACCATAACAGTAAGCTCATTTTTCTTATAATTCTTATCATTTACAGAAAGTGAAAACAGCATTGATGCAATTTTATCAAGTTCCACAAGTCGTTTTGCACTATCATTAAGCTTTGAAAGATTCATTAATGAAGTTGAAATAGGGAAGTTCGATTTCTCTTTTATCTTCGCTAAAACTTCACAACCCCTATCGTTAAATGCGAGAATTCTTGCATATTGAGGTAAGACGAATAAATCATCGGCTGTAATTCCCATAAGTGCATATGAAATTACTCTTCTGATTCGAGCAAGAGTAAAACACTTTGTTTTAGTCAAATCGAGAAGTTCGTTATATGAGTTTGCTTTCCTGCAGGCAGTATAAAGCCTGTCAGATAAGCCGTTGTTAGCATCAGGCAGAAGAGCAAGTTCATCCTTTGTCATTGACAAAAGCTTGTAGAAAATTATATTTTCAATATTTCTAATATCAGAAATTCTGTCTCTTCTAATCTGTTCATTTATTGCATTCATGCACAAATCAGGAATAAAATTAGATGTATCTTTATCTGACTTTATTGATTCTCTTATCATTGAAGCACTTGCAAAGTCATTGCTGATATCCATACTGTCGTGGTCAACAGCTTTTCGTGTTATTGTAATAGGACTAATTTTACTTTTGAAAAAATCAAGTGCCTTGATGTATTCTATACCAAGAGTATTGTTGGGAGAAGTAAATACATTATAAATTTCTTCACCGTAATCTTTTTTGATAATATCAGCAACGGCAGATGGGTATGATATACCTTGTGAAATTAGTTTTGAAACTTCATTGTGACATTCAACTTCTTTTGAAGCGTCAGCAGCTTTTTTAAGAAGTTCAATATCTCCACTTTCAGAACCAAAAGAAAGCATATCAACAACGCCAAGTTGATTTAAGATATAAATTCCGCCTCTTGAGAAAATTTCGGCTGAAGAAACTGAGTATGGAACAGGCAGTTCAATAACAAGATCAGCACCGCATTTTACAGCAATTTCAGCCCTTATATGCTTGTCAATTAAAGCAATTTCGCCGCGCTGTACATAATTCCCACTCATTACTGCAATAATATGAGTTGCCCCTTTTTTTCGTGTTTCCTGAAGCTGAAACATATGCCCGTTATGAAAAGGATTATATTCACATATTATTCCTGAAATTATCATGCATTAAACCTTTCTTAATTTAGATTAATATTTTGTGAATATTAATGATTTTTAACAGTTTTTCTTGCTTTTTAATTCTATTTGTAATAATATAAAATAATGATGTAAATGTCAAGCATATTTGGAGGGAACGAATAAATGAGAA
>JAEWZG010000092.1 GCA_023395435.1 Bacillota bacterium | reverse complement strand
GATTTTTTCTTTATATATCTCTTGTATTTTGAACTTAATCCCACAAATGCTACCTTTTTCAATGGCTTGCCGAGATTAATAAAGCTGTTTAGTATAAGCTCAATAATGTCATCTGTAACAACAGTTTCATCTAAATTTACTATTATATATGAGCTTGTTGATGGCCTTGAAATAATCTTTAAGTCCTCTTTGAATTTTTCTATTACAAGACTTTTCTTATCTTCAAGTGAGTCAAGATGTTCGGCCCAGATTTCGCCACCATTATAATAAATTGAAAATGACTTTTTGTTAAGTCCCTTTTCGTACTTTTCCATACACTTATGCCATTAATTTAACGAGAACAGCCTTCTGTGCGTGAAGTCGGTTTTCAGCCTCTTCAAATATCTCACTTGAATGTTCTTCAAAAACCTTTGACGTAATTTCTTCCTCACGATGTGCAGGAAGACAATGCTGTACTATAGCATCAGGCTTTGCTAGTGCCATGATTTCATCATTAATCTGGTAACCTTCAAATGCAATCTTACGATCGTTAGCTTCTTTCTCCTGTCCCATTGAAGCCCATACATCAGTAATAAGAACGTCAGCATCTTTAGCAGCTTCTGCTGGTGAATGAGTAATCTTGAAGTTAGGGTATGCCTTTGCAAATTCAAGAATCTTTGGATCAGGCTCATATCCTTCAGGACAAGCAAGTGCAACATCCATACCGACCTTTAAACAGCCGACAGTAAGTGAGTTCGCCATATTGTTTCCGTCACCGATAAAGCACATTTTAAGTCCTTCAAAACGTCCTTTAAATTCACGGATTGTCATAAGATCAGCAAGAACCTGACACGGATGACTAAAATCAGTAAGTCCGTTTATAACAGGAATATTACCAAACGCTGCGAGGTCTTCAACTTCCTTTTGTTCAAATGTACGAATCATAATACCGTCAATGTACCTTGAAAGAACGCGTGCTGTATCCTGTACAGGCTCACCACGTCCAATCTGAAGGTCAGCAGATGACAAGAACAATGGGTGGCCACCTAACTGATGCATCCCTGTTTCAAAAGAAACACGTGTACGTGTTGATGACTTCTGAAAAATCATACCAAGTGATTTCCCTTTAAGGTGTGGGTGTGGAATTCCGTGCTTTAGCTCATATTTTAGCTGATCTGCAAGATTTAAAATATCAATAATTTCTTCTTTTGATAAATCAAGCATTTTAAGTAAATGTTTCATAATTTTCCTCCTCTATATTATCTCTATAATTTTTTTATAATTTTATTTCCATTCCATTTGGAATATTTTTAAATCCAAGTTTTTCATAAACAGGTCTGCCTTGATTAGTTGCTTTAAGGCTAATATTCATTACTCCTGCTTTTTTTGCATCTTCCAAAGTATTATCAAGGAGCTTCGTTGCAAGCCCCTGTCGTCTGTAATTTTCATCTGTCCATACATTGAGCAGATACCCTGTTTTACCACACATACATGAAAGTGTCGGCATAATCTCATAAATGCTTAGTTCAACTGTTGCAACGATTTCATCCTTATCAACAGCCATCCATATAATGAGATCATCTTTTTCTATATGACTTTTAAAGTAATTACTAGTGGACTCAGAAAATTCCTCAGGTGAAGATATTTCACCGATATCAGAAACAAATTTAATTCTGTTTTTGATAAGCCTGTCTAAATCCTTGATTGTTGCCCTTCTGATTTCCATTTTTAATTCACCACCAGTCAGTTAAGCTAGGATTTCTTTGATAATTGTAATTCCCTTATCAATTTCATCATAAGTAATTGTGAGTGGTGGGAGAAAACGGATTTTTGCTTTTGCTGTAAGTACAAGCAGACCTTTGTCGAGTGCTTTTTTAAGAACATCACCAGCAGCCATATTATCTTTTTCAAAAGTAATTCCAAGCATTAAGCCCATACCGTCGACAGCCTTTACAGCAGGTATTTCCATAAGCTTATCTGTAATGTATTTTCCCTTTACAGCAACTTCATCAATGAATTTTTTGTCAGATAATGTATCTAATACAGCCATTCCGCCAGCGCAAGCTATTGGATTTCCACCAAAGGTTGAGCCATGTGTTCCTGGTGTGAAAACATTATCGCATTTTGTATCAGCAAGACAAGCGCCAATTGGTATTCCGCCAGCAAGCCCTTTTGCAAGTGTTGTGATGTTTGGCTTAACATTAAATATTTCTGATGTAAGGAGCTTTCCTGTTCGGCCGACACCTGTTTGAACTTCATCGGCTATTGTGAGGATATCCCTCTTTCCACATTCCTCAATAATTGCATCAACAAACTCTTTTGTGAGCGGAACTACTCCACCCTCACCCTGTACAAACTCAAACATAACAGCACAAACTGTATCGTCAAGCTTTGCTTTTAAATCCTCAATGTTGTTTGCTTCAACATTAATAAAGCCTTCAAGAAACGGGAAGAAATAGTTATGAAAATTATCCTGTCCTGTTGCTGATAATGTTGCAATTGTCCTTCCGTGAAATGAGTTTACGAGTGTAATTATATTGTGTCTGCCTTTTCCATACTTATCAAAGCTATATTTCCTAGCAAGCTTTATAGCACATTCATTTGCCTCTGCACCACTGTTTCCGAAAAATACTTTTGAATATCCTGTCATATCGCAAAGCTTCTGCGCAAAATCAGCTTGTATCTTTGTGTAATAATAATTTGAAGTATGCTGAATCTTATGTGCCTGATTGCAGATAGCCTCAACCCATTTATCATTACAATAACCAAGTGAATTCGTTCCGATACCACTGCCAAAATCTATATATTGCTTGCCGTCTTCATCAGTAGCAGCTCTGTCCTTTCCGCCCTCTAGTACAAGGTCATATCTTCCGTAAGACCCCATTACATGTGAATTAAACTGATCAATAGTCTGTGACATTTTATTTCAACTCCTTTTAAAAAATTAATCTATATCTGGTTTCTCATTCAAATAGTCAGGTATGTTATCCATTATATCCTGAATATTATTCGCCTCTTCAAGCATTTTCATAGTGTCTGCCTGTGGATGAGAATAAATGCCGTCCCAGTAATACTCGTCATATTGTGGTCTTGGCGGATATGCAAGCTTTGGCTCATTAAGTGAAAACTGTGCATCAACGCCAGGCTTATTCCCACGAGCGTCAATCTTTATCCAACGATTATCTACGTATACTGCGTTATAAGCGTGAACGCAATATCCCATTGAATCATCATCTGCAAGAGTCAGGTGCTCAAAGCATATTCCGCAAGGTATACCCTCACATCTGAGTAATGCAGCAAGCAAATTTGCTTTTGCGTGACATATTCCTGTTCCATATTTTAAAACATCCGTTGCCTTTGCGGTAATTTTACCACCATTTATATCAAAAGTATGAGGAATTTTATCTCTCACAAATTCAAAGGCAATCTTTGCTTTTTCAAGATCGGAATTAACACCGCTAAAAAGATCTTTTGCCTTATCTTTTATGTTCTGTGAAGAATAATTTATATATTTATCTTCAAGCAAGAACAATTCAAGCTTGTTTATTATTCTTTTTTCAGCTTTTAATATTTCAAAAGCTTTTTCAAGTGAATCAGTTTTCTTAAGAATGAAATACTTTGAGAATTCAACAGACCACATATCCATTTCCTCTTCAATATCATTTACTTCATTCATAACAAAAATGACTACTTTGCAGTCCGTTTTTGACATTTCAGGAAGAAGAAATGAAAAACCCCATTCAACATCAGCCTTTTCATCCTCAAAACCTTTTTTTGCATTGATAATAAAATTACTGTCTTTCTTTGCTCTTAATAATTCAAGAGCAAAGGTAGTTGGCTTTCTGTAATTATCAAAGCTCGCAAATTTCTTCCACTCAAGCACAACTGCATTTTCTTTATCGTTATATATTACATTACAATATTCTGAATCAAATCCGTTTATTGATATTGGTTCTTTTTCAAGATAATTAAATGTAATATTATTATTAGTGGTTGTTGTCTTAAAAGTTTTATATCCCGCATTTTTATAAAATGATAAATTCTTTGGACTTTTGCTACTTGTAAAAAGTTCATATCTATGTGAAGGGTAGCAGTTTTCAATATAATTTAATAAGCTTTTTCCGACACCTTTATTTTGATAATCAGGGTGCACAATCAACTTTTCAATAAAAAGCGTTTTATCTTTTTCATATCCTCGAACGGATCCTATTATTTTATTCGCAGTATCTTCAATCGCTTTAATGACAATTCCAATCTTAAATTTTTCTTGTAAAGGCTCAATATTCTCGGTTAATGGAGAAATAAGAAAATTATTCAGCAATTGTGCTTCGCTTAAAAAAGCTAACTTTTGTAATTCTAAGATTTCATTTAAATCAGCTTTCGTTGCTTTTTCAATAGTAACCAATTTATGTCCTCCCTTTTAAAAAGTGTTAAGCAATTGTCCATGATTGAAAAGTATATGCTCCGAGCCTAAGAATTGACTTTTTTACATAAATTGTGTACCGACACCCTCGTTTGACAAAAGTTCAATTAGGATATAAAATCACCCATGTTAATCGTTAACTATTTATCTTCCATTATCTCTTCACCGTTTTTTCTGACTGTTTTGATGATAAATGGAATTAATCTGACAACAGCATAACCAACTGTCGAGCCGACTGACCATGCAATTATTGAGCCACCCTGAACGAAATCGGCTTTATCAGCAATAAACATAGTTACTAAAAATACTACAAAATAAAGTGCTACATTCAATATGTATTCAAAAAACTTTTTCACTTTAATCCCCCTGTATTTATACTTTAATAGAATAACCCAATAACAGTATTAACTTCCATAATATCTTTCGGATCTATTTTTAATGTCATTAGTTCGTTCCCTGTACCTCCATAAACAAAATCATGATTAAGAAGCTTCCCATCAAAAAGACATCGCAATTTTAAACCAACTAATGGGATTGAACCTATCTCATACCCAGTTTGAAGTTTTATTATATTTTTATCCGCCATTTTTAGCTTTGTAAAACCAAATTGCTTTTTTAGCTTTTCAAAATTCAATCTACCATTCTGGACTGATGTAATACAACTTATCAATTCATCTTCTGTTTGAAGCACAAATGTTGGTGCGGATTTTTCCATTGGATAATACATAGCAGCATCTGCAACAGATAAAATTGGCTTATCCTGAAGAATTATATCATATTTAATATTTCTTTCATCAAGTAATTGTCTTAAATCATCAATTGTCACTTTTATCCCTCACTAATCTTAACGATCTGCTTCTTATATAAGCTTATATGAATTGTGTTCCGATACCTTCGTTCGTTAAAAGCTCAATCAGAATTGAGTGAGGAAGTCTTCCGTCAATTATCGACGTCTTGCTTACTCCACGTCTTACTGCTTCAACACAACAATCGATTTTAGGAATCATCCCGCCTGAAATTATACCCTTGTTTTTAAGGTAAGGAACTTCACTTACATTTACTGATGGGATTAGTGTTGAATTATCATCCTTATTTTCAAGGAGCCCGACAATATCTGTCATAAGAATAAGATTTTCAGCCTTAAGGCAAGCAGCAATTCTCGCTGCTGCTGTATCGGCATTAATATTATAGGTCTTTCCGTCTTCGCCTGTTGCAATAGTTGCAATAACAGGAACATATCCATTATTGATAGCATCAAGAATAGGTTTTGTGTTAATATCGGTAATCTCACCGACATATCCAAGATCGACCTCGCCCTTAAGCTTTTCAGCCTTAATCATTCCGCCATCCAGTCCACAAAGACCGATTGCCTTTCCCTTATGCTGTTCAAGAAGAGAAACAAGTTCCTTATTAACTTTACCTGCCAATACCATTTTGACTATATCTACTGTAGCCTCATCAGTGTATCTGAGCCCGCCGATAAATTTGCTTTCAATGCCAACCTTTTGAAGCATGTCATTTATCTCAGGACCGCCACCGTGAACAAGAACAACTTTTATTCCAACAAGTGAAAGCAGAACAATATCACTCATTACAGCATCCTTAAGCTCATTGTTTGTCATTGCATTTCCGCCATATTTTATAACAACGATTTTATTATTGTAATATTGTATGTATGGTAGTGCGTCTATTAATACCTGTGAACGTATGTTATTTGAAATAGCCATTTGTGTTTCTCCTTTTTATTGCTATTAATTTAATTCGTCAAAATTATCTTAGTCATATCTTAAAACTCGACCCATAACAAACCTTCTGTTTTATGATTAAGAACGATAATCTCCGTTTATCTTAACATAATCGTATGTCAGATCACAACCCCAGGCAGTTGCTTTAGAATCACCATTATTAAGATTTATATTAATATTAATTTCATCTTCAAGAAGGATTTTCTTTGCAATATCTTCTGAAAAATCAAGTCCCTTACCATTCTTGCAAACATCAATGCTACCCTGCTTTGAAGCATATGAAACATCAACCTTATCAATATCAACATCAGTTTCTGCGTAACCTATTGCACACAGAACCCTTCCCCAGTTTGCGTCAGAACCGAACATTGCTGCTTTGAAAAGGCTTGAAGTAATAACGCTCTTTGCAACAATAATTGCATTTTCCTGTGAAGTTGCACCACTTACATTGCATTCAAGAAGCTTTGAGGCCCCCTCGCCATCTTTAGCAAGCATCCTTGTCATATTCATCATAACAGCATACAATGCTTTCTCAAACTTCTTATACTCTGATGAATTTTTATCTGTAATTTCATTATTACCAGCAAGGCCAGAAGCCATAACGCTCACCATATCATTTGTTGAGGTATCACCGTCAACACTTAGGCAGTTGTATGTTATTTTTACAACCTTATCAAGTGCAGACTGAAGCATTTTTGTTGAGATAGCAACATCTGTCGTAATAAAATTCAAAGTGGTTGCCATATTCGGATGAATCATTCCACTACCCTTTGCCATTCCACCAAGGTGACAGATACTTCCGTCAATTTCAAATTCAACAGCAACTTCCTTCCTGAAGGTATCTGTTGTCATAATTGCCTTTGCACATTCATCATTTTTGTCTATGGATAGTCCACCAACAAGCTCACTCATCTTTTTTTCTATAGGTTCAATATATAAAGGCTGACCAATAACGCCAGTTGAAGCAACAATAACATCTTCAGAATTAATTCCAAGTGCCTTTGCTGTCATATCACACATCTTCTGCGCAATTTCTTCACCGTTAGCGTTACAGGTATTTGCGTTCTTTGAATTCACAATAACAGCCTGTGCAAAGCCGTCGGCTATATTTTTCTTTGTTACAATTATCGGTGCACCCTTGACTTTATTGAGTGTATAAACAGCAACAGCATTACACTTCTTTTCACAGAATATTAATCCAACATCATTTTTCTTTTTTGCTATGTCAACAACTTGCGGCTCATTTGATTTTTCATTAGCAAGTGGCTTATTAGTAATACCACAGTATATGCCATTTGCCTTAAATCCCTTTGCCGAACATACACCACCGTCAATATATTTAAAACCTTCAAAGTTTTTAAGTTCCATAAATTATGCTCCTTATTGAGTATGTAATTAATCCCAAGGCTTAGTTTTTTCAAGCCAACCCTGACTTTCCCAATGCTGTTTATCGGTTGGATTCCACTTGTTATTTTTCTGATTTGCTTTCATCATTCCAAACATGAATTTTAGCTTTAAGGAAGGCTTTGTATTGCTATTTTTATTTTTTATTTTTCTTGCAATATTGCTTATTCTTTTCTTGATTTTTTTCAATCTTTTTTCTGATATCTTATCCCATGACTCTGCCCAGATGTTAATATTAATTTTTAATATGAAGGGAATTCCCCAATAAAACATTTGCTGTGCAATATCTTTTACAACTTTCCCAGATCCTGCACCGGCGGCTGTTGAAATAGCAACTCCTGTTTTGTGGAACATTTTTTTATGAGGTCTGTGGGACATCCACCTGAAAGCCATATGGTCCATAAATACTTTAAGTTGACCTGTCATTCCCATACAATAATTTGACGACTCAATAATAATTAAATCAGCATCTTCAAGTGCTTTTATGACATCTTTATTCTGCTCAAAGTGAGGGCATTTTTCCTCACCTTGCTTAAAACATTGATAACAACCAACACAGCCAGTATTATTGAGAAAATGAAATTCATCAATTTGAGTATCATCATTTTTAAGTTCGTCAATAAGCATATTGGTGATTTTATATGTGCTTCCTTTATGATTTTGCCCATGTAATACAGCAATTTTCATTAATCTCACCTCAGAATTATTCCAATCCTGTCGCTTCGTCAATTCCCATCATTATGTTCATGCATTGAACAGCGGCACCGCTTGCACCTTTTCCGAGATTGTCAAGGCGAGCGATAATTAGAGCATGCTCATCATTTCCACAAACAAATATCTGCATAAGATTTGTTCCGTTTATTGTGTTAGCAAAAAGCTGGTCTTTTTCAATAATACCTTCACCAAGGAAAGGTGTAACCTGTACAAACTTCTCATTTTTATAATAGTTAGACATATATTCCCATATCTGAATTGTGCTGATTTTTTTGCTTAAAGTTCTTATCGGGAGCGGAATTGAAACAAGCATTCCGTTATGATAATCGTCAATAATAGGTAAGAACATTGGGTTATATGAAAGTCCCGAAATTTCTTTCATTTCTTTAACATGCTTGTGCTTTTGTTCAAGAGCGTACATTCTTGGTGAAAACATTTCAGCAGTTTTATTTTCTCCTTCATAAAGCTCAATTGCTTTTTTTCCTGCACCGCTGTAACCGCTAACTCCAGTACAGGTAATAGGATAATATTGTGGGATTATACCGCCTTGCAAGAGGGGATAGCACATTGCAATAAATCCTGTTGCATAACAACCTGCAACTGCGACCCTTTTTGAGTTTGCAATTTTATCTCTATGCTTTTTTGAAAGTTCTGGTAAGCCATAAGCCCACTGAGGGTTTGTTCTGTGTGCTGTTGAAGCATCGATTATTTTTGTATGATCATTTTCACAAAGTGAAACCGACTCGATTGCCGCAACGTCAGGCAAGCACAAAAAAGTATAGTCTGATTGATTGATAAGTTTTTTTCGCTCATTTGTGTCTTTTCTCTTTTCATCTGAAATTGTAAGAATCTCAATATCATCACGATTTTGAAAACGTTCATATATTTTGAGCCCTGTTGTTCCTTCTTTTCCGTCTATAAAAATTTTGTAAGCCATAGTTTTCCCTCCGTAAATCTTATTGTCTTAAATAAATACCTTGTTCTTCTAAATAGTCCTCTAAGTCTTCTTTAGCGTCATTAGCCCAGCTATCATTAATCTGAACTTTTATTTTATCATTAACATAATCTATCTGCTTCTGAACTGCTTCTGGAGCAGGGCCCCCATCAACCTTTCTCTGACTAACACAGGTGTCAAGGCTGATTGCATCATAAACATCATTGTCAAATGTATCATTAAGTGCCTTATACTCTTCAAGCGGTAAGGTTTCAAGAGTAAGCTCCTTTTCAATGCATAAAGCAACGAGCTTTCCTGTTATCTTATATGCATCCCTGAAAGGCATACCCTTCTTTACAAGATAGTCTGCACAATCTGTTGCGTTAATAA
>JAEWZG010000071.1 GCA_023395435.1 Bacillota bacterium | reverse complement strand
ACAGGCTAGCGTTCTAACCAACTGAACTACCAGGCCAAATAAGTGGTGGGAACAATAGGGCTCGAACCTATGACCCTCTGCTTGTAAGGCAGATGCTCTCCCAGCTGAGCTATGCTCCCACACTTCTAATCGCCATCAAGCGACTTATTTATTATACGCTATTAAGCCTTTCATGTCAATACTTTTTTACAAAAATATTTTAAATTATAACAATAACCAATTGTTTTTCAGAATAATAAAATAAAATTACATTCAGACCTTAAAAAATGCAAAAAGCACCACATTACGTTGTGGTGCTTTTAAAATTAACTTAAATCTTTAATGATTTTATCAAGAATCTTAAGTGACTCCTTATATTGCTTTTGAGCTTTTTCAGGACTCACTCCATACATATATTTTGGATTTCTTATGCCAATATACATTCCATCTGGCATATCAGCCCAGTCAAGAGCCTTCTTAACCTTATCTCCCTCAAGTTCAAATCCATATTCAGTAACATTAGGATTATCAGGGTATAGCTTTCTCAAATCCATTAAAATACCTTTTGGTCCAAGCTGTTCATCAGCTTTTTTATTTGAAACTATTAGCATTGTTTTTCCTGCTTTTATTTCACCCATAAGCTTTGCCTGATATCCAACATCAGCCGTTGGATTCTGACCATATAACTCCATAGGGATGTGTATGGCAGTAACCTTTACTTTTCCATCTTTATTTTTATCAACCGCAAAGTTTTCAACATAATTTTCAAAATTTTTAAGCTTTAATGAAAATCCTGATTCTGGGAGCACAAGAACATTCATATCAGGGGTGACCTTTGATACTAAATTAAAAATTAAATATCCAGCGATTGCAAAGAAAATAACAAATATTATAATATACATGCTGTAGTGATACCAAAAGTTTTCGAGTGCTTTCATGCCCTTTGGTTTTTCAACAACAGCCTTTTCCTCGTGTGAAATTTCCACATCGTCAACAATGCCCTGCTTCAATTTTAGCATCTCAAGTTTTTCTTCCTGAAGCTTTTTTCTATGAAGCTGTTTTTTTTCTTCAATTATTTTCTCAAGCTCCAGCTTAGCCTTTTCTTCGGCATCAAGTTTATTCTGCTCCTGTTCAGCTAATTGCTTTTCATATTCAGCATCTTCCTTAGTAAAACCCGATGTTTTCATCTTCACTGTGACTTCCCCCGCAATCTGTATTTAAAACTAATGGCGTGTCACCACGCCATAAAAATATTTTATTGAATTGGTTTCATTGTTGGGAACAACAATACATCTCGTATAGATGCACTATCAGTCAACAACATAACAAGTCTGTCAAGTCCAAAACCGAGTCCACCTGTTGGTGGCATACCATATTCAAGTGCTGTAACAAAGTCCTCATCAACTTCAGCATTTGCACCTTGTGCTATCTTAGCTTCAACCTGTTTAACAAATCTTTCTCTTTGATCTATAGGATCGTTAAGCTCTGAGAATGCATTTCCCATTTCCCTTGAATAGATAAAGTATTCAAATCTCTCAGTAAAAGCAGGGTCTGATGGCTTTCTCTTTGCAAGAGGCGAATTTTCTACTGGATAATCATAAATAATTGTTGGTTGGATTAGCTTATCTTCAACAAAAGCATCAAAGAATGCAATAAGAACATGTCCCTTCGTTGCCTTATCACCTTCATCAACTTCTACGTTATGTTCCTTAGCACATGCTCTTGCACTTGTGTCATCAGTCCATGAATTATAGTCAACTCCAGCATATTTCTTGACAGCTTCAACCATTGTAAGTCTTTCCCAAGGAGCAGCCATATTAATTTCTGTTCCCTGATACTTAATCTTATCAGTCCCACAGATTGTTTTTGTAATTCCTGAATACATTTCTTCAATAAGATCCATCATACCGATATAATCAGTATAAGCCTGATACATTTCAATAGATGTGAATTCAGGGTTATGTGAAGTGTCCATACCTTCGTTTCTAAAAATACGTCCTACTTCATAAACCTTATCAAATCCGCCTACAATAAGACGCTTTAAGTAAAGCTCCGTTTCAATTCTGAGATACATATCTATGTCAAGCGCATTATGGTGTGTCTTAAATGGACGTGCAGCTGCACCAATTTCAAGTGTATGAAGAACCGGAGTATCAACCTCAAGATATCCACGGCTATCAAGGAAACGTCTGATTTCGCTCAATATACGGCTTCTTTTCATGAATGTGTCCTTGACCTCAGGATTACAGATAAGGTCAACATAACGCTGACGATAACGCATATCCTGATCTTTGAGTCCGTGCCATTTTTCTGGCAATGGAAGAAGTGATTTTGAAAGAAGCTTAACACTCTTTGCGTGGACAGATATTTCGCCTCTTCTTGTTCTGAAGACAAAGCCTTCTATCCCGACAATATCACCAATATCCCATGTCTTGAAGTCTTTATAATTATCTTCACCAATATCGTTCATTCTGACATAAACCTGCATACGGTCAGAACCATCACGGACATCAATAAAGTTTGCCTTACCCATATCACGCCAGCTCATAATTCTGCCTGCAATTTTAACGGTTTCTGCCTTTATATCTTCAAGTCCGGCATTTACAACCTCTTCATTGCCGTCAGCATCAGCAATAATCTTTGCTTCACGATCTTCATAGCTTTTCCTAAGATCCGCATTGAGGTATGTTATATCATATTTTGTGACTTCATAAGGATTTTTCCCATCAGCCTTCAAAGCCTCAAACTTTTCAATTCGTACTTTTTTTAGTATATTTATATCCTGTTCTGTCTGTTCATTTTCATGTTCAGTCAGAGCTGTTTTGTTTTCTTCCAAATTCATTATAATGCTCCTTATTACTTTGAAATCTCAAGAATCTCAAACTTAATAACACCGTCCGGCGCTTCAACCTCAATAACATCGCCAACGTGTTTTCTTAAAGCAGCCTTTCCGATAGGTGATTCATCTGAGATTTTCCCCTTATCAGGGTCAGTTTCTGTTGAGCCAACAATACGAAGTGTTTCAACATCGCCGAATTCAATATCCTTTAGAACTATCTTTGAGCCAACGCCAATTTCATGTTCTGATACATCGTCATCATCAACAACTTCAGCGTTTGATATATATGCTTCAAGCTCAGCAATTTTTGCTTCAAGAATACCCTGTTCATTTTTAGCTTCATCATATTCTGCATTTTCTGAAAGGTCGCCAAAAGAACGGGCTTCTTTCAATTTCTCAGCAACTTCA
>JAEWZG010000066.1 GCA_023395435.1 Bacillota bacterium | reverse complement strand
ACCTGTTCCTTCGTATACACGAACTCTGGCAACTGAATGTTTTCTTCTGCCTGTGCCATAAAAATATGGTTGTTTTGATTCGTACATCTATAATGCTCCTTTCTTATTTCTCGTAATTTTCTGGCTTTTGAGCCTCGTGATCATGGTTTGCATCCTTGTAAACACGAAGTCTTGTAGCTTGTTTACGTCCAAGAGAATTGTTTGGAAGCATTCCTGTTACTGCAATAGTCATTGCCCTGTCAGATGAGTTAGCCATCATCTTGTCGTATTTAATTTCCTTAAGTCCGCCAATCCAGCCTGTGTGCCATCTGTAAGCTTTGTGTTCAAGCTTCTTACCTGTAAGAACAGCTTTGTCTGAATTAATGATAATTACGAAATCTCCGCAATCAGCGTGTGGAGCGTATGTTGGTTTGTGTTTACCACGAAGAATGTGAGCAGCTTTAGCAGCAGTACGGCCGAGAGCAACTCCATCAGCGTCTAAAACATACCATGTACGGCTAATATCGTTAGCCTTTGGCATATAAGTTGACATATATATTTCCTCCATTTTTAAATTTTTTCAATCAATTAATAATAAATATCCCGATTGAAACAACATTGTCTATTATAAAGGCATAAAACAATAATGTCAATAGCTAAATTGCTGAATTTTCAAAATATATCCCTGTATCTCTCTATATCTCTGCAATTTGCTTTAAATCTCTCGATTTCTCTTATTTCATTTTAGTTTTGAACATAATAGTTATAACGTTATAAGAAAAATATTATAAAGCATTGAATATCATACTAAAATACTATATAATAAGGATATTATATACGTATTTAGGAGATTAATAATGCAGAAAATATTAGGATATATGAGAAAAGCTATACAGGAATTTGATTTATTACAGGATGGCGACAGAGTCGCAGTCGGAGTTTCAGGCGGAAAAGATAGTCTAGTACTTTTAAAAGGGCTTGTTATGCTCAAGCGCTTTATAGGTATAGATTATGATGTTGTTGCAATAACTCTTGATCCAGGCTTTAATGGTGAGTGGGGAAATTATGATTCAGTGCAGAAAATGTGCGACGAAATGGGAATACAATATGTGCTCAAGAGAACACAAATTGGTGAAATAATATTTAATGTTAGAAAAGAATCTAACCCTTGTAGCCTTTGTGCAAGAATGAGAAGAGGCGCTCTTCACGACGCAGCAAAAGAATATGGTTGTAATAAAATAGCACTTGGTCATCATTATGATGATGCTGTTGAAACTTTCGTTATGAATCTATTTAATGAAGGAAGACTCGGTTGCTTCTCACCAAAAAGCTATCTATCAAGAAAAGACCTTACATTAATAAGACCTCTTGTTTTTGCTCCTGAAAGAGAAGTCCGAAAGGCTTGCACAAAGAGTAATCTTATTGTTGTAAAATCAAAATGTCCAGCTGATGGATATACTTCAAGACAGAAAATAAAAGAATTTCTTCGTACAATGGAAAAGGAAAGTGATGGCTTTACATACAGAATTTTTGGTGCAATGAGAAGAGCCGGACTTGACGGTTGGAGTTTTAAGGATAAAAGCAAAGACATTGATATAATAAATGATGATGAGTAAGTGGTATAAATTACATTGATTATATTTAAAAAAATTTGTTGACAATCAGTCTGTATTATGATAAACTTAATAAGTCGTCAAAAGCGACTGATTAAATATGCGGATGTGGCGGAATTGGCAGACGCGCTAGATTTAGGCTCTAGTGGGTAACCCCCGTGAGTGTTCAAGTCACTTCATCCGCACCATAACAAATAAACTTAAGGAAGTTTTCGAGTAATCGACAACTTTCTTAGGGTTATTGTTTTATATTATTAATATTAAAGGGCAGGCTAAAAAGCCCACCCAATAATAACATGTGTTCTTTTTTAAAACGTCGTTTGCTAATCCGACGGGTGCACTGTTGTGCGACGGCTACACCATACCTAACCGTTACTTTGATATCGGTGGGGAACGGTTGCCTAGAAAACACCGCAGTCAAAAAGACTGAATAATATTCAGTTGATGTATTTAAACGTTGTACTAGAACGTTTAAAGCAAAAAGATGAGTCCCCAGATATGTGACATCTGAGAACTCTTGTAAAATAATATTCAAAGTGCTATAATATAGCACAAGAACGGCATTTTCACTAAGTCATTCAGATACTTTGATTATCTGGACTGATTATGAGCTACAGGGTTACTTCCAATAATCGTGTAGCTCGTGGAGTGCTTTTTTAATTTAATGAAATTATAACAAGCTTGATAATATATGTCAAGCTTGTTTTTTATTTTTATATAATATTTTTATTTATTATATTTTTATTTATTATTGTAACAATCTATACAAAATTGTGGAAAAATGTTGCAAAGGTGCTGTTTATTTATTATAATAGTATGTATATAGAAAAATATTCAAATTTTGTGAATTGCTTGTAATAGCAATTATATGAAATTCATCTTCAAAAGATAAAATTCCTTTGATGCAGATTTTAAATTGAGAAAAAGGTATCAATAATTAATTTAACAAAATTCTTAATTTAAACATTCCATTTTCAGTTTGGTAGTCAAGCAAAGCATTATGATTTTTTACAAATGCCACAATGCTTTGAGTGCCTATACCATGTCCATTATTTTTTGAAGTAGGCATACCATTTTTGTCAAAAATAGTCGTTCCAATATAAGTATTAGATATTTCGAGAACAAAACGAGGCTTGCTAACGCATGTAAGTTCAATTGATTTATTTAAGCCAACAGGTAATTTTCGGCAAGCATTACAAGCATTTTCAATAGCATTTGCAAAAACAGTCGAAAGTTCAATTTCATCAAAAGATATTTTTT
>JAEWZG010000037.1 GCA_023395435.1 Bacillota bacterium | reverse complement strand
CACATTTTTGAGATATATCTTTCAGAGAGACCATTTACTTTCCTCTTTCAATATTAATCGTTTCCGTAAGTAAAATATACAACATTTGACCAAGCAATTCAAGCATTTTTATAAAAAAATTACTGTGACAAACAAAATATGTTAAAAACATAAGAATTTATATATTATGAATTGTGCATGTTGACGAATAATATTATAAGTATTTGGAAATTAGTATCAAGAGTAATAAAATTCTATCATTTGACTTAGCAAATTTTACTTGATAAGTCTTACTCTTATTTGATTTTTTAGTTTATAATATATATTAATATGTTCATACAGTCACATCACTTTATCAATCATATCATTAAATTACAAAATAATTTAATAGTTTTTAGCTATTATGTACTACTTAAACGTTTTATATAATTTTAATACATTTTGTTGTTTTTTTCAATCTTTAATGTTAGAATAATTAATAAGTTATGGAGGTGTTTTTTATGAGTAAAACTGTTCTTATAACAGGTGGCTCACGAGGAATAGGCGCTGAAATTGTAAATGTGCTTGCTAATAATTCTTATGATGTAGCTTTTAGCTATAACTCATCATATGAAAATGCATTATTAATAAAGAAAGAGGCAGAAGTATCAGGTTCTGTTATTGAAATGTATAAATGTGATGTAAGTAACAGAAATGAAGTAAACAGACTTATTGAAAATGTTATTTCTGACTTTGGGAAAATTGATCTGCTTGTAAACAATGCTGGAATATCTCAGGAGGGATTGTTTACTGATATTACTGAAAATGAGTGGGACAATGTTTTTAACATAAATGTAAAAGGAGTATTCAATTGCTCACAGGCAGTTCTTCCTTATATGATAAAAAGGCACAACGGAAATATTATTAATATATCCTCTATGTGGGGGCAGGTTGGGGCTTCATGTGAAGTAGCTTACTCTGCATCAAAAGCTGCTGTAATTGGGCTTACAAAAGCGCTTGCAAAAGAAGTTGCACCTTCTGGAATTAATGTGAATTGTATCTGCCCAGGTTTAATCAGCACTGATATGATGGCATCTTATACTAATGAAGATATTGAAGATTTAAGAAAGCAAACCCCTCTCGGAAAAATAGGAATGCCTTCTGATATTGCAAATATGGTTGCTTTTCTAGCTTCCGAGAAATCAAGATTCATCACAGGTCAGGTCTTTGGAGTAAATGGTGGGTTTGTTATATAATAAAAATTAACAAATATTGCACTATTTATATACTGGCTTTTATTGAATTTTATACTTTAATATGTTATACTTTATTTATTATATAAATGGAGGATTCTATGGATAACGTTAGCGAGCAATTAGTTACTATTAAAAAAAGCGTTGCACAAAAGATTTCATATTTTGTGCTTATCTTTCTAATCATTATTTCTGGACTTTTTATTTTTCTATTTACTGCACCATTAATAAGCCCTCTTCTTGGACTTGTAGTCGGCGGTATTGTAATATTCCTTGGCTTGTTATTTCTTTCAAATTCTGTTTTTGAATTTGAGTATACATTCACAAATGGTGAACTTGATATAGATAAAATCATTGCAAAAAGGAAAAGGAAACGCCTTATAACAGTAGATATAAAAGGTATTACTGACTTTGGGAAGTATGCTGATGCTCCAAAAACGCAGTCAGATACTACTATTATTAATGCTCACGACGGAACTTCAGATAATACTTATTATGCTGATTTCAGATCACAAAAATACGGTATCACCAGACTTTACTTTTCACCTGATGAAAAAACTATGAACAATATCAATAAATACTTACCGAGAAACTTAAGAAATAAATAGTCAATAAATTATTTGAGGTGCCATCATGATAAAATGTGGAACTGACATCATTGAAATTAACAGAATTAGTGAAAGCATAAAAAATCCGAAATTCTTAGCGCGTGTTTTTTCCCCAATGGAATTAAAATATTTCACTTCTAAAAGTTTTAATCCATGTTCTATTGCCGCTAACTTCTGCGCAAAAGAGGCTTTTTCAAAAGCTTTGGGATCAGGTTTTCGAGGATTTTCTATGAATGAAATTTCAGTTTTAAGAGATAGCGTAGGCGCTCCATACTTTATTTTTTCCGGCAACGCAAAGAAAATTGTTTCCGCTGAGAAATTTAAATTGTCACTTAGCCTTAGTCATTCAAGAGATTATGCAACTGCTGTTGTAATAGCCTATCGTGACTAAGCATAGGAGATTTTTATGGATATAAATAATTTTGTAGTAACACCAAAACAAATGAAAATTCTTGAAAACGCCTCACATTGTGCAGGCGTTTCTCTGTCTTTGCTTATGGATAAAGCCGGAAGATCACTTGCCGAGAATATATTAACTATACTTCAAGACAAAACACATATTAATAATGTATATATACTCGCGGGAAACGGAAATAATGCCGGTGATGGATTTGTATGTGCTAGAATTTTATATAATAAAGGCATTAATGTAAAAGTGATTATGCTTTGTGGTGATGCTAAAACTGAACTTTCTAAATCTGCTTATAGTAAAATGAATAGCATTGATATTATTTATGAATATGAGGGCATTGACTTTACTGATTGTGTAGTCTGCGACTGTGTATTTGGTACTGGCTTTCACGGAGAACTACATGAAAATATAACTGCACTCTTTAATACTATTAATAATAGTACTTGCATTAAGGTTGCCTGTGATATTCCATCGGGAGCAAGTGCACTGAACGGGTATTGCAGTATAGGAACTCTTCAATGTGATTACACTGTTACATTTGGCGCTATTAAGACAGGAATGCTCCTTTCACCTTGTCGTGAGGATTGCGGTGAAATTATTGTTGCTGGTATTGATATTCCAAAGCAGGAATATATAAAGATAGATAAGCCTGTTATTAAACTTGATACTGATTATATCAAAAATCTTATACCTGCTAGAAAAGCCACTTCACATAAAGGTGACTTCGGTAAGCTGATAAATATTTGTGGAAGTAGAAATTATACTGGAGCTGCTGCTTTATCTTCACTTTCTGCATTACGAAGTGGCGTAGGAATATGTACTATTGCATCGCCTAAAAGCGTAACTTCAATTATCGGTAGTGCTGTTTTTGAGGCAACCTACCTTCCCCTTGAAGAGGATGAAAGTGGACAAATTACACTCTCAAATTATGGTATACTATCTGAAAATATAAAAGGTGCAACAGCTATCCTAATAGGCTGTGGACTTGGAATTTCAGATGATATTAAAAAGCTTGTTGAAAAAATTATATTAAATGCAGAATGTCCTTTAATTATTGATGCTGATGGAATAAATGCATTACTTGACCGCATAGATATATTAAAGAACACTAAGGCAAGCATTATCCTCACCCCTCACCCTGGTGAGCTTGCACGATTACTTAATATCAGCACAAAAGAGGTTTTAAAAGTGCGTGTCAGACTAGCTTCTGAATTCTCAGAAGAATATGGAGTCACACTTGTTTCAAAAGGCTCAGGAACTGTCATTGCCACCCCTGACGGAAGATTATACTTCAGTACAGCAGGCAATCCAGGACTTAGCCGAGGTGGAAGTGGCGATGTTCTTGCAGGAATGATAGCTTCTTTTTCAGCACAAGGGTTATCCCCTGAAGCTGCTGCCTGTGCGGGAGTATTTCTACACGGAACTACTGCTGATATTGTTGCTGAAAAAACTTCTGTGCAGGGTATGCTACCGTCTGATATTATAAAAGAATTGCCTCTGGTGTTTAAAGCAATTGACAGATAGAGGTATAACCAAAAGCCTCTATCTATATAAGATGGAGGCTTTTTATGAAAAGGAT
>JAEWZG010000008.1 GCA_023395435.1 Bacillota bacterium | reverse complement strand
AACATATTATACATATATTTTCAAAAATTTTCAAGTAAAAATATTATTTTTGTGGGTTTCGTATAATTAGAGGAAACATATTATTAGTTATTCCCAATTTTTTGTCGAAATCAACCACAATTCCATTTAGAAAAGAAGGTTCAGAGCTTTCAATAAACTTAACAGGGAAGTGTTTTCGCATTTTTTCAACAGCTATTTCTGTCTTTACTCCAAGAACAGAATTTTCCGGGCCGGTCATGCCGACATCTGTTATATATCCTGTATGATCATTAAGAATACAGGTATCTGCTGTCTGTACATGTGTGTGAGTACCAAGCACAGCTGTTACTCTTCCTGCAAGGTAATGCCCCATTGCTTTCTTTTCTGCGGTGGCTTCCGCATGAAAATCAAGAAAGATGTTAGGCGTCTTGATTTCTGATAATATTTTGTCAACAGTGTCAAATGGATTGTTTAGAGGTTCGAGATATACAACACCAAGCAGATTTATCACAGCAATCTGAGTATGACCCATATCATGAATATAATATCCTTTACCGATTACATCAGATGGATAATTTGCGGGTCTGATAAGGTGTGGTATTTCATCGAAGATGGAGATTGTTTCACGTCGTTTAAAAGCATGATTTCCAGTTGTTATAATGTCAACACCGCAATTTGTCAGCAAATCAGCAGAATATTTAGTTATTCCATTGCCTTGGGCAGAATTCTCACCATTAGCAACAGTAATATCAATATTATGCTCTTTTTTTATACTATACAGATTCTCAGCAAGGAAATTGCAACCTTCTTTCCCAACAACATCGCCGATAAATAATAATCGCAATTTAATTGCCTCCTGTTAAGTAATATGATTAGTATAACACAAATTTAGTTTTTAATCAAGTGTTACTATAATATTATCGAATTAAGTTAAAATTGTTAACTAATATACCTTAATTTGCAAATAAATTTAATTATGGTGTAAATATACGCGATGATACAAGGTATAAGGAATATCTGACCAGTTCTGCAATAAAAGGTTTTACTGTCGGAAAGATAGATATTTCCTGTTGATGTTGTTTTTATAAAAGGCTTGGCAGAACTTATTATTTCTCCATAAGGTGAAATTATAGCGCTTATTCCGGTATTGCTTGCACGAACAACGTACTTTTGCGCCTCAACAGCCCTCATAATACTGTGAGAAAAGTGCTGATACAAAGCTGGGCTTTCACCAAACCATGAGTCGTTGCTTGCTACTACAAGAATATCTGCGCCTTGTCTTGAATTTTCAATTGACATTTTTGTAAAGATTGATTCATAACAGATTATCGCACCTATTTTTGCATTATCAGCTTTTAGAACTTTTGTAGTATCGCCTTTTGTTACTCCTGATGAGTTATCTATAAGCTCACTCAATACAGGGAATCTTCTTGCTAAATAATTACCTAAAGGAAAGTATTCGCCAAATGGAGCAAGAACCTGCTTACAATATGAATCAGAAATAGTCCCGTCAGGTAAAAAAGCAATCAGAGCATTATAGTATTTTTTATTTTCATTTTCTTTACATATAAAAAAACCTGATACTATTGTAGCGTTGAGCTCTTTTGAGAGCTTTTTCAATTCTGTGCAATAGCAGCTTTCTGCACAGAAGCTTGTCGGAATTGCGGTTTCCGGCCATACTATAAGCCTTGTATCCTTTTGAGCATTTTTTCTTGTTAGATTTAAATATGCCTCGAACATTTCTTTTGATGAAGCATGCCATTTATCAAGGCCTGAAAAATTCCCCTGAACAACCATCGCCTTGACAGGCTTGCCTTCTGCTTCAGATTTTATTCTTGTATAGCCAAATGTAATGTTAATTATGAAAATCATTCCAGTGATAATAATTGCTGTCAGTGTTTTTTTAGCATATTTGCAATTAATAATAATATAAGCAAGCGTCCCATTAATGATTAAAATTAGAAAGGAAATAAACATCCCACCAAAAACTGATGCTGACTGTATAAATGATTTAAAAGGAGTTGCGATAACACCAAGCTTCCCCCACGGGAAAGCTATTATAGGTGTATGCTCCATAAACCATTCGCCGAGAACAAATAATAGTGAAAATATAAACACATCGCTAAAGGTATTACTTTTTGATTTTGCAAAGAAAATTGTTGCAAGGCTCAAATATAATCCTTGTAATATTCCAATGAAAACCGTTGCAAAAAAAAGTATTAATCTTGACTTTGTATTAGAAAATGGTAGGAGTACACTCATATTCAAAAGCCACATCATAAGTGGAATATAATATCCAAGCTGGAACAGGAACATATATTTTAGCATTGTTTTAGTCTTAAATTCATATTTCAAAACAACATAAAACAAAGGCACAAGACAGAACATACACAAAAACCATAGATGATAATAGGTGAATGAAACTGAAAGGACTATTCCCGATATTACACATAGAAAAGAACTTAGGAATTTCATCCTGCGGTTCATACTTTCATCCCCTGAAATCAAGATATTATATTATGTGGATGATAAACGGAATTATTTATAAATTTGACTATAATAAAATATGATGGTAGAATTATTTCAATTAAAGCTTTGTCAGATAATTTTGTTAGTGTTCAACATATAGCTAGCAATGCAATTATAACAAAATAAAAATTATATAGAGGTTGCTTGACATGAATAAGAAGTGTTTAATAAAAATATTTGATAAAATCTTTTTGATGTTATTAATGATTATTGCAAGTTATATAAACAACATATTAGTTCGGATTGTTGGAGTGTTTATCTTATCTATCATATTTGTTTTAGCTATTGAAATTATAGAATACACTATCTATAAAAAGACTGATTTTATTTTATGCATAAAGGAAATAAAGACAGAAAAAGATAAAAAACATAAACAAGCGAATATAATAATGCTCTTTGTTATTCCTTTTTTGGAGACAATAATGGTTATAATAATAACTGCTTTTATTAAATTTAAGTTTTAAACATATATCATTTATATAATATATTATTATCCAACATAGTTTAAATTAAAAAGGAAGTTTTATATGATCCTGAAAATTGATTCTAAAGCAGAAAAAGCAATAAATATGCTACAAAACAGTGGTTATAAAGCGTATGCAGTCGGTGGCTGTATACGTGATATTATTATGGGAAAAATACCTCATGATTATGATATTTGCACAAGTGCAAAGCCAGAACAGATTGAAAAAGTTTTTGAAGAATATAAGGTGATTGAAACAGGAATTAATCATGGTACTGTGACTGTAATAATTGACAGCAAGCCACTTGAAATAACAACATTTCGCGTTGATGGTGATTATTCAGACAATCGCCATCCTGAAAAAGTGGAGTTTGTGACTGATATAAAAGATGACCTTTCAAGACGCGACTTTACAATTAATGCAATTGCTTATTGCGAAAGAGAAGGGCTTAAGGATTTCTTTTGCGGAACAGAAGATATAGAAAAAAGCCTTATCAGGTGTGTTGGCGAACCTGACAAGCGTTTTAATGAGGATGCTCTGAGAATTTTAAGGGCATTAAGGTTTTCATCAGAGCTTTCTTTTGAAATTGAAGAAATGACTTCAAAAAGCATTTTGAAAAATAAAGAGTTATTGAAAAACATTTCGGCAGAGCGTATTGCTGTTGAACTTAACAAGCTTTTAATGGGCGATAATGTTTTTAATGTATTGCGCAAATACCGTGATGTTATCGCTGTAATAATTCCTGAATTTAAGGCAACCTTTGATTTTAAGCAGTTCACGAAGCACCATTGTTACAGCGTTTATGACCATATTATAAAAAGCGTTGAGCAGGTGCCCAAGGATAATGTTTTAAGACTGACAATGTTCCTGCATGATATTGCAAAGCCACAGTGCTTTGTCAAGGATGACATTGACGGTGGACATTTTAAAGGTCATCAGCTCCCGAGTGCTGAGATGGCATATACTATTCTGAAACGACTTAAGTATGACAGTGCAACAATAAAAGAAGTCGTTGAACTTATAAAAGAGCACGATAATCGTTATCCACCCGAAAAAAAGGCAGTGAAGAGATTTCTTTCAAAGCATGATGAAGACTTTTTTGAAAATCAGCTTATGATAAGACGTGCAGATACTCTTGCTCAGTCAATGTATATGAGGGAGCAAAAGCTTGAGGTTTTAGACAAAACCTATGAAATAGGGCAGGAGATTATAAGGCAGAATGAATGCTTTAAAATATCTGATCTTGCGGTAAATGGTGATGACCTCAAAAAAGTGGGAATAAAAGAGGGGAAGGAAATCGGCACAATTCTCAATGGGATTTTATCAATGGTTATTTCAGAAGAAATTAAGAATGATAAAAGATTATTATTAGAAAAAATAAAAGAGATAAAAAAATAGCGGTAGCTTTACGGTCGCCTTAGCTTCTATTCGCAAACAAGTATAAAGGATAATAAAAAAGAGAAGCACGTATTGTGCTTCTCTTTTTTTATTAAATTAGTTATTCTTTATTAAGTCTGTCCATTATTATGGTTATTCCAACACCAAGTGCCAATGCGATAATTGCAATAAATCCTAAAAGATTGAATCTGAAATCCATTGGATAAATTACAAAAATTGAACCAATTACAAGTCCTAAAATTGCTGAATAAACACCTTGATGAAATTTCTTTAGTAATACTGAAATTAATTTTGCACCACCGAGAAGTCCGATGAGAACACCTATTCCAACAGGGATAAGCATTATTATATCAAGCCTGTCTATTGCAGCAAGTACAGTATCGTATTGACCAAGTGCTTTTAAAACGAAAGAACCGCTTATTCCAGGGATAATCATTGATATTGCAGCACAGGCAGAAGTAATAATAAGTACAACAAATAGCATAGGATTAAGATCTGTCTTAATTGTATTTTCACCTTCTTTAATGATGCTCATGGCGAGCATTGTACCGAAGGTAACAATAAAAGGAATAAGATTTATTGTCTTAAATTCCTTGTGCTCAACAGTTTTCTTCCATACAAGAGGAATACTTCCGGCAATAAGACCTATGAAGAAGAACTGAGTAGGAACATTATAATTTTTGAAGAGATAAGTCAAAAGCTTTGCAAAAAGTAGAATCCCAACACACGCTCCCCCTAAAACAGTAATAAGGAACAGCCAATTTTTCTTGAACTTTTTAATGCTGAGTGAAATTGAATCAATTAGTCGGTCATAAACTCCAAGTACAACAGCCATTGTACCACCACTGACACCAGGTATAATATTAGCAATACCAATGATAAGCCCGGCAATAAGGTTTCTAATATATGTCATTAAAACTTCCTCCAGTTTTAAAATAATAATTATTATATCACAACTTTGTCACAAAATCACATCTTTTGCATAATTCTTCGCAGGCTTGTCTGTTTGAAAAACCGTCAAAAATATTCTGTGCCTTGTCACTTTCAAGAATATCATTTATTTTCTCTTTAAAAATATTCCCGAGTGGAATTCCACCGTTATTGTCAAGACAGCAGGGCACAACAGTTCCGTCAACCTGTATACCGAAATGGTCACGAAGCCCATAACAAAATATTTTATCAGTAATAATGCCCTTATTCTTATCAGGCCATTCAAATCTTTGTGCAGTCTGAAGATATATCCTATTAAAAAGCTTTAGTCCTCTGTTGCCGATAAGCTTGTCATTATTAGGCTTTTCAATATCAAATTCTTTAGATATTACCTCAAGAATTTCATCATTAAGTGTATTTTCACCCTTAAGTTCATTCTTGTCAAAATTCCATAAACGCATTGCTGTAATAATATTTGTATTATCATTAGCACTTTTACAGAAGGATATTATATTGCTTAAATATTCCACCATCGAAATTTCTGAACTGTTGGATTCAAAGCTGTGGAGGGAGAAAACGACTTTATAAATAGCCTTTGATTTTAAGATAATATTCTGCCTTATGCTGATGAGTGTTCCGTTTGTTGTTATGACAACCTTTTTGTTGTACCTTTCAGCAATGGCAAGCAGTTTTTCAAGCTCAGGGTGGAGCAAAGGCTCACCCATAAGATGAAAATACAGATATTCTGTGAGAGGATCAATTTCTTTTAAAATACTTTCAAACTTTTCACAAGACATAAATTCCTGTTTTCTGCTTGTTTTTGGGCAGAAGGAACAGGACAGATTGCAGATGTTTGTTATCTCAATATATATCTTTTTGAATTTTCTCATATGAATAATTATTCCTTTTCACCGATAAAAACAAATCTGTCGGGTGGATCAAGCCACATTTTAGCTGGGCGAACCCACACATCATGCTCACCATAAAGTGCACGGTAAACAACCATTTCTTCAAGTGTTTCGGAATGTCGTGCAATATCAAGGACTTCATATTTGTTGCCCTTAAAGTGCTTATAAATTCCTTTTTTAATTTTGTCCTTATACTTAAAATCGTCAAGCTTTTCACTCATATTAATTCTCCTTAATTGTAATTATTCTTGAAGAATATGCTTCAACCTCAAATTTAGCAATTCCGTTTTTTACTATAATTTCTTCATCTGAAAGCAAATCTATATAATTCCCGTCATCTAGCTTGAATGCGAAGCTATATGGCTTTTCATCAAGGTTCAATATAATATAAACGCTCTGATCGTCACATTCTCTTTTATAAACAAGCTGCTCGTTTTTAACAATAATCTGTTTATACTGTGTTGAGCCGAACGCTCTGTTCGTCAGTCTTATTTCGCCCAGCTTTGCAATATGCTCAAAAAGGCTTTCATCAGCATTTGGAATGTTGCCAAGTTCAAGGCAAGGACGAAGAAGGTCATCATCCTGTGATTTGTCACCCTTAATGCCGCATTCACTTCCATAATAAACTGAAGGAACTCCAGGCATTGTATACATAAGTGTATAGCAGTTTTTAATGTATTCAGGTTTCTTTATAACACTCGCAAGCCTAATCACATCGTGGTTGTCGACAAAGTTATAGGAATAAAGATCCTTATAAATTCCACCGTCACCGAACAATCTGTTAAGCGAATATGCAATTTCAAAATAGTTCTTGTCATTATGTGATGACCAAATACCCTTGTAGCATTCATAGTTCGTCACTGAATCAAGTAAATCAGGGTTAGCCCAGCGAGTATAGTCACCATGAATGATTTCTGCCATTAGCCAAAAGTCATCCTTCTTTTGCTTTGTGTAATCAACAAGCTGCCTGAAAAAGTTTATATCAACACAATCAGCAGCGTCAAGTCTTATTCCGTCAATGTCAAATTCATCAATCCAGCCACCAACAGCAGAAAGAAGATGATTGCAGACATCCTGATTTTTAAGATTAAGCTTAACGAGGGTATAGTGACCTTCCCAGCTGTCATAGTTAAAGCTGTCACCCATCGGACTTTGTCTTGAAAAGTCAATTCCTGAAAACCACGAGCAGTATGGTGAAGCCTTTCCTTTTTCAATAACGTCTTTAAAAGCCCAGAAGTTCCTGCCGACGTGATTGAAAACTCCGTCAAGAACGATCTTTATTCCATTCTCGTGGAGAGCGTCGCAGACCTTTTTAAAGTTATCGTTTGTGCCGAGTCGCCAGTCAATTTTTGTATAATCGTTTGTGTCATAACCGTGCCTGTCGGAATCAAATACCGGTCCATAATAAATTGCATTTGCATTCAGACCTTTAATGTGAGGAATCCATTTGATAACCTTTTCAATGCGGTTAACTGGTTGAGTTTCCTCATTCTGCTTTGGTGCTCCACAAAATCCAAGAGGATAAATGTGATAGAACACCGAGTTGGTAATCCATTTCTTCATAAAAATTCTCCATAAAATAATATTTAAAGTCCAAGCAGTCTTTCAGCGTTTTTATGAAGGATAAGCTTCTTATCTTCGTCTGAAATGCCAAGACTTTTTACTAAAGAAATTTCGCCGGATGCTTCATGCCATGGGCTGTCACTTGCAAGAAGAATTCTGTCTGCACCGTGATTATTTATAATTCTTTCAAGCTGTGCTCTATCTATGTTATCATTAATAAAAGCAGTATCGAAGTAAAGATTGCCTTCAAGTCCAACAAGATGTTTTTCAACATCATCAAACTGGTTCATTCCACCAAGATGTGCAAGTACCATTGTAATATTCGGAACAGACTTGAGTACCCTTGCGGAGGCCTCAGGCATAGCGTGAATTTTATCAGGCGAGAGTGGATCAAATCCTGCGTGGAATACCACAATCAAGCCAAGTTCTGCACTTTTTTTATATATAGGAAGCATCTTTTCATCATCAATAAAAAATTCCTGATAGTCAGGATGAAATTTTATGCCCTTTAGTCCCATTAATTTTATTCTTTCAAGCTCTTCCAAAACATCTTCAGCGTCAGGATGAACACTTCCGAACGGAATAATTCTGTCACTTGCCTGATTCAAAGCCCAGTCATTTATTGTTTTCTGCTGTGATGGTTTTGTTGCAATAGTAAGGAGTACACCCTTATCCACACCCCATTTGTCAAAGCATTCAATAGTATCTTTTATTGTTCCTCGGTTAAATGCTTTGGAATCTGCTGTAGCTTCAAGTTTTGATATTGCCTTTTCAGCAATTTTTTCATCAAAAGCGTGAACGTGAAAATCTATTACCATTTTAACACTTCCTGTTCAATGTTTTATTATACATATAAATGTTTATATTGCAAGTTTATTTTAAATACAGAAGAGGTTGACCTCCCACGCGGGAATATACGGGAGCTTTCTCATATAAAGCTTATAGTCACTATTTATCTCTTTAATAATAAGCGGTATTTCAAAGATATCCTCATTTCTGTGATAAAGTGCAATCTTAAGCTTTGGTTTAAAATTAATTATAGTATTTTTACTTCCGGCGATAGCTTCTCTTTCAGCACCCTCAACATCATATTTAATAAATGTTACTTTTCTGCTGTCAAGAATACTGTCAACAGATCTTGCCTTAATTTCAATTCCTTGCTTCGCTATCATTGATTGCCGCCCTGAGTTTTTAGAGAATATAAGTGTAGTATCCTCATCCCAGCCAGCACAGTTGAAAATCTCAATATTTTTAATGCCCTCAGTATTTTTTGTGAGCTTTTTAAAGTTCCTTTTATCAGGTTCTATGGCAAATATTTCGTTATAAATATTATTGGTGTTTTCGATGAATTCTGAAATTGTATCGCCGGTATAAGCCCCGACGTCAACAAATGTTTCATTATTATCAGGCTTTAAAATATTAGTATAAGCTTCAACTGGTGATGTTGAAATTCCAACAAGATATTCAATTCTTCCAGTAATTTTATAGGCAAGAGTCTGTGCGAAAACTTCTTTTGATTTATCATCGCAAAGAAGATTATAAACTTTTTGAATTTTATCAAAATTGTCTGAAAGATACTGCTTTGTGAAGAGTCCTCCGCCAATTACAGGAACGTCAGGGACAATAAGTGTATGTCTTTTCGATAATTCCACAACTTTATCAATTAGGTTTTCATATCCGCAGGCAAAAGCAAGCACGACGACAAAATCGTCAACTTCGCTTTCAACTTCTGAAAGGGTATGGACCTTATGACCTTCAAAATAATGGCCTCTCACAAATTCATCACTTGCAAAAAAGCCACAGTATGATATGCCGTATTTTTTAAATACCTGCAATATTTTTAATGCTCCGTCACCCATTCCATAAATAAAAATCGGGAGCTTTGTGTTTTTAAGAAAATCCCACGAGCTTTCAAGTGAGAGAAATTTTTCTTTTGAAAAAGTCATATAATTACCTCAAAAATATAATAATGCTATTATACCACATAAAGGAGAAAGAAAAAAGTCTGCTATAAAAGCAGACTTAGTATGTTTTAGTTGTTATCATCATCGTCTTGAGAATTAAAGCTTGTGCCAACCATATCTCTGCCCCTGATGTTGTATTTGTCACGCTGTTTGTTTACATTATCTTCAAGAGTTTTAAGAACATTACGGATATTTTTTACTGAATGTATTTCAGCAACAGGAGTGTCAACATCTTTTACATTTATTATAATTGAGCCGCAGTTAAAAATTCTTTGTATTAAAGGTAAAACAAGCTTTTTATCGGCTACTTTATAAAGTTCAAATTCGTCTTCAGTAACATTGAGGAAGCCACAACGTCTTACGAATTTCCCTTCAGTAATAAAATAGCGGGTAAAAGAAAGTGGTAGTCCAAAAAGTGTTCTTTTCTTATCAGTCCAGATATACTCAAATTCATTCTTCTTCATAACGCCCATCCTTCTTGTAAATACTTTACTTATATTTTAACATATATCGCAATATAGTCAATACTTTGACAAAAAAAGACAAGCTATATTTTGCTTGCACAGAGTTTAAAATAATGTTATAATAACAAAGTTGAATATTAGCCTGCATAGTTAAATGGATATAATAAACCCCTCCTAAGGGTTAGTTATGGGTTCGATTCCCGTTGCGGGTGCCAAGAAAAGCCACACTAAAAAGTGTGGCTTTTTATTGTAGTGTTATTCTTCTGTTACTTCATCCCATGATGTATCATCTTCAACAAAGCCGTTTTTCTTCTTTGCATTAACAATTAATTTGATGATAAATCCGCTTGCGAAAACAATAGCAGTCAATATCCATCCGCCGATGATGTTTGAAGCAAGTGAATAATTATCATTACTTCCATAGATGCCACCATTCTTGAAAAGTGTTACAATGTTCCATGTAAAGAATCCTATAAGAACAGCAGGAGCTATAAACTTAATTGAAGTGTTGAACCACCATGCGGGCATTCTGAATCTCTTTGTATTCTTATTGATTTCATCAAGAACCTTGCTTGTTTTGAAGCACCAGCCAACTGCAATTGCTTCAAGCACACCTACAAGAATGAGGTTATATGCATTACACCAGTTATCAACAATATCAAGCCAAGCTAGACCTGCACCTGTTACAAAGAATAATGATAGAACTCCCGAAACGATACATACACCTATTGTTGTCTTTTTCTTTTTTAGTTTGAACTTATCAGAAATTGCAGTTGAAATACCTTCAATGATTGAGAATGCAGAGTCAATAGCAAGTGTGCACAGACAGAAGTAGAATATAAATGCAAAAATTGAATTCAGTATACCACTGCTTGATAATTGAACAATAGCGGTCGGATAGATGATAAATGCTGTGCCTATTCCAGAAGCAGACATCTGTTCTGTTGTCATACCTGTTCCGTACATTGTTGTGAAAAGTACAATTCCTGAAAGAACACTGATAGCAAGGTCTGCGAATGCAATAATTATTGCATCAACGGCGACATTACTTCCTTTGTCAAGAAAAGAACCATACGCAAACATTATTGCCATCATTATTGAAAGTGAATAGAATACCTGTCCTACTGCGTCAATCCATAATGTTGCATTAGAGATTGCAGACATGTCAGGAATAAAAAGTGCTTTCATACCTTCCATAGCACCAGGCATTGTGAAGCCCTTGATTGCCATTATTGCAAGACATACTACGGGAAGAAATACTGTGTATTTTACAACTTTTCCAACACTTTGAGCACCGTTCCTGATACAGACATAAATTAATCCCCATGCTAATATAAGTGACCCAACAACAGGCCATGAGATTGTTCCATAACCCTTTGTTGTACCAGTAGTCTTAATAAGCCCAGCCCAGACACCACTTGCTTCTGCTGTGTTGCCTGTTAGTCCGGCAAACTTATAGCTCGAAATAGCCATCATTATTACCCAAGCAAAAACAACAGCATAATATGTTGCAATCAAAAATGCATTTGTTGTTGCCGCCCAGCCGATTGGCTCAAGTTTTTTGTTGAGACCTCTCATTGCACCGGCAGCACCCCTGCGCATTTTTCTTCCGATTGAAATTTCCATCATAAGAAGCGGAATTCCGATAATTAGCATTGCAAGAATATAAACTGTTAAGAATGCACCTCCGCCATGCTTTGCTGCTAATCCCGGGAAACGCCACGCGTTGCCAAGGCCTACTGCAGAACCAACTGCAGCCAGAATAAATGTGGACCGTGAGGCCCAACTTTCTCTTTTCATTTTGCTTTCCCCCTTTAAATCATTACAATATTTTATCATTGAATATATTTACTGTCAAAGGTTTAAAATGTATAAATAACATGAAAAATATACATTAATATGTTTAAAAAGCAAGTATATGCATTTATAAGATTATATATGCAAAAATATAGTGATTTAAACATTCAAAATGAATAAATATTAAAAATTAATATTTAAAAAAATATAAGTAAAAAAATAAGCCTGCTATTTAAGCAGGCTTATGTATTTATATCTTTTAGTCAGCAAAAGCAAGACCGTCAGGTTTTTTTGCAGAAGGTTGTGCACTTTCTCTACTAAGTTCATTTGTACTTTCAGGAAGCTTTGCACCACATAAGCCGCAGAAAAGGAAATTATTTGTTATTGTAGCACCACAGGCAGGGCAAATTTTTATCCCTTTAATATCATTGATCTGAATTTTAATTCTGCTTATTCTGGAAAGACGAGCATCAATATCAGCACAAACCTTCTGCGCTGCATCACTCATATTTTCAGGCTTATTTTCAAACAAGTCTTTTCCGAGTTCAACATAGCCGTCATATATTTTAGCCTCTTCATACTCAATTTGTTGTTTTAATTTTCCGATATCATTATTAGATTTTACTTTGTCTACGACATCTTTGCTTACGGTAGAAATCGCATCACCCATTTTGTCGAAAACGCCCATAAAAGCAACCTCCCTATTTAAATTAAAAATAATAACTTATTAATTACAATATATTATTTATTTAATCTAATGTCAAGGATTTGTGACCATTTTCCCAATGAATTCATCATATTTTATTAAAATTATTGCGAATAATTGTTACCATTCTACAAATATTATTGCTGAGGTGATAATATGAAATCTTATAATGGTTATTCAATAGCAGATCTTACTGAAAGTCAGATTGATATGGTTAATAATACTCAACAGTCACTTGAACAGAACTCAGAGGACGACATAGTTCTTATTGCATATAAAAAAGACAAAAAATAAAGGTTGCTTAAGCAACCTTTTTATTTTTCTATATAATCTCCTCTGTCGCAAACTATTTCATATCCGATGCTCCTCATTCTTCTTTTAAGGCATTCAAGACATTCGGCAGCTTCTTCACCAGTGCATATTTTATTATCATATAGTGCGTATTTTTTTCTTACATTAACAGGAGAAAGGTTTGGCATAACGACATTTGCCCCGGCAAGAACCCCGTCCTCCCGTCCAGTCGGCTTGATCGTACCGAGTGAAGTCGTTGAAGGAATAAGCGCATTTGGGAACATCAATCTCAATATGCTTAAAAGATATGTCGTTAGTTCAGCGGTTCCGGAGTTGAAATCCTTGAACGGTGTATCTTTATGCGGAACGAACGGACCAATTCCTATCATCTGTGGTTTAAGTTTTTTTATAAAGAGTAAATCCTCAACAATATTCTGTGTTGTCTGATATGGAGAGCCGACCATAAACCCAGTTCCAACCTGATATCCGATATCTTTTAGGTCAAAAAGGCATTGCTTTCGATTTTTCAGTGACATATCTGACGGATGAAGCTTTGCATAATGCTCTTCGTTTGCAGTTTCATGTCTTAAAAGGTATCTATTTGCTCCTGCGTTAAAAAATCTTTGATAAACTTCCTTGGCTTTTTCACCGAGTGATAGTGTTATCGCACAGTCAGGATATTTGTTTCTTATTGTATAAATAATATCTTCAATTTCATCGTCATTGTGACCGCCAAGCTCACCGCCCTGTAAAACAAAGGTTCGAAAGCCTAACTTATAGCCATTTTCACAACAGCTTAAAATGGTGTCCTTATCAAGAATATATCTTTGAGCATTAGTGTTGCTCTTTCTTATTCCACAATAAAGACAGTCATTCTGACAGTAGCTTGAAATTTCAATAAGCCCACGGATAAAAACCTTATTGCCAAAGCGATTCTGAGAAACCTCACGAGCTTTTAAAGAAAGATAATCTGCCGACTGCTCTGTTCTGTTGTTAATTAAGTATAAAAGCTCATCGTCAGATAAGTCGCCTGTTTTATAAAGCTTATCAATAAGTTCAGTCATAAGGCCTCCAAATTCATATAATTTCAGTATGATTTAATTATATCAGAGAAAATCATATTGTCAATATTCTATAATTCTTTTGTCATTTTTATATGTTCAACGTGCTCGTCCATATAAACTTCACCAGTAGTGTTATAATTCATTTTTTTATAAAAATCTGATGCTCTTACCTGTGCTGAAAGTGAAACGCTTTTTCCACCGAGTTTCTTGATTTCATTTTCACAAAACTTAACAATTTCCGAGCCAAGACCCTTTCCTCTAAATTCTTTAAGAACAGCAATTCTGCCAATGTGATATTTATTATTGCAGTCACAGAAAAATCTTGCACATACTATTGGATTGTTATTTTCATATCCTGCAACGTGATATGCTGTACTGTCTATTTCATCAAATTCATCTATAAACTTTTGTTCATCAATAAAGACGGTCTGTCTTACGAATTCAATGTCTTTAAAGTCATTTTTACCTTTTATTATCTTAAAATTTGTCATATAAAACCTCCTAAGTTTATTATAACATTATATCCTGTTATCCTCAATAAAACATAATAAAAAATTGACACATTTATTAATTTTCTGATATACAGAAACACAAGAAAAAATATACTTATATTAGATAAGCATTATGCTTGAGGAGAATAATATGGTAAATACAAATCAATATAAATCAAATAAGTATCTTCTAAAATTAACATTACCTGTTTTTATAGAAACCTTACTTGCTACACTTATCGGAAGTGCTGATCAGCTTATGATTAAATCGCAGACGGCACATGGGTATTCAGCCATCGGTAATGTTAATCAGATAATAAATGTGTTCCTGATGACTTTTAATGTTGTTGCTGTTGCATCGACAATATTGATAGCACAGTATATTGGAGCTAACAACAGGGAAAAGGCAAAACAGCTTTACACATTGTCATTTGTTGTCAATATAGTGTTTGGACTTTTTGTAACTTCAATTGTCCTTTTTTTCTACAATCCGATATTCCAGTGGCTTAATTATCCTGATGTTATTCTGAGGGAAGCTAAGACGTACATAATCTGGATAGGCTCAGGACTTATTCTTAATTCTATAATGGTCACATACTCAGCATTCCTGAAAGCAAATGGCTTTATGAAGGAATGTATGTATATTGCAGTTATCTCAAACATTATCAATGTTGGTGGAAATGCATTACTAATTTTCGGTTTTTTAGGTATTCCAAAGCTTGGAATAGTCGGCGTAAGCATAGCAAGCAATGTCAGTAAGCTTGTTGCAGTAATTCTATTAATTATTGTTTACAAGCGCAGGGTAGGAGTAAAAATAACACTTAAGGAGATTAGACCGTTTCCTTTTGAGCAGTTAAGAAAAATTCTCGGAATAGGTGTCCCTTCTGCTGGTGAAAGCTTAAGCTTTGCTTTTGTAACAATTATGGTACAAAAGTTTATTAATAAATTCGGTGCAAAGGTAATTCAAGCAAGAGTTACTATAAACCTCTTGTCGTTTATTTCATGGATATTTGCAGCAGCAATTTCAGCAACAACACAAGTCATTGTAGGATATCTTATGGGTGCAAGAGATATTGAGGGAACAGATAAGCGCTTTAAGAGTTCACTTCGAATATCAATGCTCTGTAGCTTCTGTGGCTCGCTCGTGCTCTTCTTCGCTTGCAGACCAATCTGCGGATTGTTTATTAGTGACCCACATACGTTGGATATCTGTCAGAAAATAATGTTTATTGAAATATTCCTAGAACAAGGAAGAGCTGTTAACCTCTGTGCAGTAAGATCGCTTCAGGCAACGGGAGATACAAAGTTCCCAATTATTATTGGAATAATTGATGCATGGATAGTTGCTGTTGGTGGTGGATATATTCTTGGCGTCGTTCTTGATATGGGAATACTCGGTGTATGGACGGCTATGGCGTGTGATGAAATTTTCAGGGGAATTCTATTCTCAATAAGATGGAAGCGTGGAAAGTGGCGTAAGCTTACACTTGTGGAACAGGTAGTATAACTCTTGAATCCCTATTGGTTTTGTGGTAATATATTATTATTATAAATCAAGGGAGGATTATATGAAGATTTCCACAAAAGGCAGATATGCTTTGAGAATGATGGTTGACCTGTCTATAAACAATAATGGAAGCTATATTTCATTAAAGGATATTTCTGCTCGTCAGGGAATTTCAGATAAATATTCTGAACAGATTATTAATCAGCTTAGTAAATCGGGCCTTGTAAAAAGCATACGTGGCGCAAAGGGTGGATATATGCTATCAAAAAAACCTGCTGAATATACAGTGGGTGATGTCCTTAGAGTTATGGAGGGCAGCCTTGCACCAGTAGCCTGCCTTGAAGATGATAATAATCAATGTGATCGTGCATCCTCGTGTGTTACTCTCGAGGTGTGGCAGGAACTTAACAAGGCAATAAACAACGTAGTAGACAATATTACACTTGAGGATCTTGTAAACAGGCAAAAACAACTTACAGGATATGATTATATAATCTAAAGAGGCGGGAGGAATACCCGCCTTTTTCCAGTTATAAAATGGAGGAATATTATGGTGTTAAAAGGATTAAAGTTTGGAATGATTCTTCAGCTTGCTGTTGGACCAATGTGTCTTATGGTTCTTAACACATCAGTTGATTATGGGATTTCAAATGGTATGTCTCTTGTGCTTGCGATAGCACTTATAGATGCACTTTATATTGCTTTGTCGGCATTAGGAGTATCAGCTATTATAGAAAAAAATAATGTAAAAATGGCCGTTAAAATAATAGGTTGCTTTATTCTTGTATTCTTCGGGTTTAATACAATTCTTAATGTATTTGATATTAATATCCTGCCAAATATCTCCTTGTTTTCAGATTATAAAAGTGGTAATCTTTTTCTTCAGGGAATAATTCTTACAGCATCAAACCCGCTTACAATAATTTTCTGGGGCGGAGTTTTTACAACTCAGATAGCTGATAATAATCTTACTAAATTACAGCTTTTCCTTTTTGGCACAGGTTGCGTCCTTTCAACCTTGATTTTTCTGTCAGGTGTTGCTTTGTTCGGATATTTTATCGGCAACTTTATTCCTGGTATAGTTATAAAAATCCTGAATATTCTGGTAGGGGCTTTTCTTATGTTATTCGGAATAAAACTACTTATAAAAAAGGATAAATCACAACCGTAATTATGAATACAATTCTATGTATGACATCGGTAAATTAAGTTAAAAATAAGCGTAATGATTTACTTTGGGGGAACTTATGCGGACAAGTAGAAAGCATTGGGAATATTTATTTGCACCATTGATTGTAATGACGATAATTTTATATACATTTAATAGCTTTGACCTTTTTCCATTTGGGAAGAACGCACTTAACTGGGGTGATATGTCACAGCAGAACTTGCCTGTGCTCATTCAGTTCCACGATGTTCTGCGCGGTACTAAGGGACCTTTTTATTCAATGGTGAATGCCGGTGGAATGGATTTCACAGGTATATTTCTCTTTCTTGCATCAAGCCCTTTTTCATTACTTGCTGGTTTTATCAGTAAGAGTAATTTAGTATTCTATATCAACATAATGATACTTATGAAGATTATGACAAGCTCAATTACTGCGTCAATATTCTTCTCACATTTTTTCAAAAAGCTTACACCACTTCAGAATATAGCATTATCAGTTGCATATGCATTTTGCGGATACAGTATGATGTTCTATCAGCTCCATACATGGCTTGATGTTATGTATATGTTCCCATTGCTTTTGATTGCAATGGATAAGCTTATCAAGGAATATAAAATAGCACCATATACTGTTACGTTATCATTGATGATAATGTTTCAGTTCTATCTTGGCTATATGATAGCATTGTTTTTAATCTTTTACTTCCTTGCATATATAGTTCTTACATGCAAAAATGAGAATAAGAAAAAGATATTAGTCCACTTTGGTATTGGAACAGTTCTTGCTCTTTTTATTACTGCGCCTGTTCTCATATCCGCTTTGTTCCAGTATACGAATTCCGCACGTGGAGTAAATATAATAGATAATCTTGTGAATGGGGCTTTATTTACCGCATTACCGACGACGCTGGGATTTTTGTTTGCAACCACAATGCTTGTTATTGCAATTCCATATGCAGTTTATTTAAAATTGAATAAGAAAAAAGAAATAAAAGTTGTATTCTGGATGTTTGTGCTGATGGTTATTCCTGTTATTATTGAGCCTATCAATAAAATGTGGCATACAGGTAGCTATCAGGCATTCCCTATTAGATATGGCTATATTACCGTATTGATGGGTCTGTCTTTGATTGCTGAAATTATATCTAAGCTTAACTCAATTAACGATATAACACAACGAAAAAAAAAGCTTTCCGCAATAATAATATTATCGCTGATAATAGTAATGTTTGCTGTCTTTGTCAGAGCATTTTTTATTGGTAATTTCGAAGTATTAAAGAGCTATTCAACAACTCTTTGGGGTTCAGATGCTTCGCTTTGGACCATTATAAAATATACTCTTGTTGCTGTGATTGTGCTGATGGTATTTTTCGGTCAGTATTTTATCGGCAGGATTGGGAAACAAACCTTTTCAGTCTTTCTTTGTCTTTTTGTTGTTATAGAAGGTTTTTTTAACTGTGCTGTTTATGTTGGAAATGGCGCAAGGGAAACAAACCGATATTCAATGGCGGTAAACCTTGAAAACAGAATTTATGATAGTAGCGTTTATCGGCTTAAGACCTACTATAAATACTTTGATGTAAATCTTATTGGAGCAATGGGATATAATTCACTTGCTCACTATACCTCACTAATTGACCAAAATTATATTTTTGCGATGAAAAAGCTCGGCTATTCATCCTATTGGATGGAGGTTAACTCGAATGGTTCTACTGCATTGACAGATGCATTTATGGGAAATAAATATACTCTCTATGATACTTTTGATAACAAGGGTAGAAAAGGTGCAGTGTATACGGATGAATCATTTTATATTCATAAGAATGAATTTAATCTGTCGCTTGGCAATATTGTTTCAAAAGATAAAATAATGGCATACAAAAAAATCCCAGACACCAAACGTATGGATTTTCAGAATACTCTTTATAATATTCTAACTGACAAAGACGAGAATATCATTACGCCTTATGATTACCTTTCAACTGAGGGCGTTTCTATAGAAAAAGTCGGCGACAGGGTTGAATATAAAAAGTCAAATGCCAATTCCGGATTGGTTAGTTATGAAATCAATGTAACAGGCAGGCAGAATCTTTATTTTGATTGTTTTGATAAGCTCACAACAAATCTAAACGAACCAATTAATTGCAGTTTTAATATATATGTAAATCATAGAATATATGAAGTTCAGTATCCAAACAAATACAATAACGGTATGCTTTACCTCGGGACATTTGAGAATGAAAAGGTTGATATTTCAGTTTCTGTTCTAAAGGACGGTTCAACAGATTCTTTCGGTGTTTTCGGAATGGACCTTGACAAGCTGTCAGCATTAAATGATTCTGTTAAACCTGCTGATATAAAAATTAAAGGGGATACAATTACAGCAGAAGCTGCAGCAAGTAATAATAACCAAATGCTGTTATTATCTATACCGTATAATAAAGGCTTTGATGTGTATGTAAACGGCAAAAAAGTCAGTGCTGAAAAAGTTCTTGATGCATTCATGGCAATACCACTTAAAAAGGGAAATAATAATATAAAAATGAAATATCATACCTATGCATTGAGAACAGGCTTAGCTATCGGTTTTGTGGGGGTAATTCTACTTGTTTCTGTTTGTATTCTGTTTTCAAAATTCCGATATAGGAGTAATAAAGTATTTGAGAATATTGTTTATTATGGATTTATGGGAATTTCTCGAATAATATTTCTATTTATTTATATCCTGCCTGTTTTAATCTATGTTATCTGCAGATTATTATAAAAAACGGAGCCTTATGGTTCCGTTATTTTTGGTTAAAAATATATAATACAAAATGTATTAATACAATCTTAAAATAAATGCTTATTTTTACCATAAATTATTGCTTTAATCTGCTATATATAGTATAATGTTATAAATATAAAAAATCGGAGGGCGTTATGGCAACAAAAACATTTGTAAGAGAAGAATTAAAATTTTTTTCTGAAAACCCATATCATCTTTTAGGGCTATCATGCACTGCATCAAATGATGCGGTTTTGTCTGCATATATGCGAATTCAGAAACTGATAAATTTCAATGCGGTTGAGAATTACAGCAGAGTTATCAGTATTGACCGTCTGAGCCTTCCGAAGTATTCTCTTGAAATGCTTAGCAAGGTATATTCTGCAACCAGTACTATGGAAAGCAAGGTATTTGCATTCAGTAGTATCAAATATACTGCACCACTAACAATGATAAGAGTGTCAACGCTTCTTGAAACAAATAATACATATGATGCATTTTTAGGATGCTATTTGTGGCTCCTTGAAAATGACATTGGCTTTACACATATGGATATGTGGGAGCAATTATGCAAGCGTATTGATGATATGATTAATACCCCTGCTGTTAAGTGGAAGGAAGTTTTTGATAACCGCTTATCACAGAACGATATAGCTGATAATAAGAACTGCTATGAGGAATTTCATGAGGCATTTTGTAATATTATTTTAAGCCCTCTTAAAAAAGTCGTTGAAGGAAGTCACAATATTATTTCCGCAAAGGAAATGCTTGAGGCTGCAAAAAAGCATAAAGGCATAAAGGAAGATATAAAAGCCGACGAAAAATCGCAGGCTATTGAAGTAAAATCATCTACATCAGTAGAAGCTATTGAGCCAGAAAAATTTCTAAAAGTAAATAACACTATTGATATTAAATCAATCAAATCTGAAGATACAACAGCACTAAAAGAAAATAAAATAAAAAATAATCCAGTCATTGATGAAATAAAACCGGCAAACACCTCCAAACTTAAGAATTTTGAGCTAAGGAACGAAGCTGTAATTGACACTATTAAACCGTCAAGAACGTCAGAACTTAGCAACTTTGAACTTAAGAATGAAGCTGTAATTGATACAATAAAACCTGTTGCTGTTGATGAACTTGATGAATTCGTATTGAAGAATGAGGTTATCCTTGATTCAATAGATGAAGTCAGCACTGACAAGCTTCAAGCACCCAATAATCTTAACGCACAAGATTTTGATCAAGTTTTAAAAACAGTAAAGACAAATGATAATAAATTAATATCGGAAATTAAATCAAAACCTGAAAAAGAATCTTTAGGCTTTAATACAAAGCCAAAGTCAGCAATTTCAGATACAGATAATGAAATAATGAAGCTTCTTGGTCATATAAAGTCAGGGAAGATTGATGCTCCTGCTACACCAGTTGTTAAGATTTCAGAGACATCGCCTGTTGTTAAAAATCCAGTGCCAGTTCCTGTTACTGAAGCTGTCAAGCCTAAAAATGTTGAACCACCAGTACAGAAAATTCCGGAAACGAATCCTGACGATGAAATCAAGAATCTTTTAAGACAAATTCAAGGAACAGAACCAGAAGGAAAACTTAATGACAAAACAGTAATTCTTGCTGATATTATGGATGATGAGCCTGTTGCTGAAAATAAGCCTTCACAAAAGAATGGTGAGTCTGTAATAGTTCCGCCTCTGCCTGTTATACAAAAGATTATGGAACCTGAAATATTACCTGAAAAGATTATTAGTACAAAGATTGTTGCCCAATCACCGAAAGTTGAACAATCTCGGGTAATTAAACCACAGAATGATGATGAACTTCAAAGACTTTTAAGACAGATAGAAACGGGAAAAGAAGAAAAAGTCATAGTACCAGCACAGCATACCGTTGTTTTGGGACCTGATATTGAGGAAGATGCAATATCTAAGCATATTTCTGTCTCAGAGCCAGAGATTGATGATCCTATTAAGAAATTGCTCAAGCAGATTGAGGAAGATGGAGAAAGATATTTTTCTGCTAATGGTCGGAACTCTTATAATGACCGTTATGAGCATGATAGTTATTCCAGTAGTATATTGCTTCAAAATAATAACATAAATGGTGAAGATAATAACGGAAGAATAAGTCTTCTTGATGGTGTCAATGTTTCAGATAATATTTATGCAAAGATAACTCAGGATGGCAGAAATAACAAATGTATTATGGATGATCTTGAAATTGTCGATAATAATGTTAAGGTTATGGTAGCTGAAAAAGTTAATTCTCAGTATAAAATGGATCAAGTGGATATGGTCGCAACTGAGCAACTGGTTTCACCTGTACAGCATAAGGCAAAACAGATGGACGGAATAATTGCAGACCGACAAGGAATACATGAAGTACGTGGCGATGATGACGAATATAGAATGAATAAAGGCAGACAATCATACCTTAGCAATGATAATAATATCAAAACATTTGAAAATATAAGTTATCAGAAACGTTCCCAAAGGAAGACAAGTAGTCTTATCGGAACACTTTTCTGGCTAATACTTATTCTTGGTGGCGGAGGGTCTGCACTTTACTTTTTTGTTTTAAAATAGGAGTAATAAATGTCGGATATAAAATCGCTTGCTGTTGCAAAATGGCGTCTTGAAAAATGGCTGAAAAAGGCTGATGTTGATAAAAAGCTCCCCGCTGAAAGTTCAATAAGAGTAATAGGCGAATATCTTGATGAACAGGGCATAAGGATTATTGATCCTTTAGAGCAGGAATACGACGCTGGGCTTGCAGTAGATGTAATCTGTATGGATAATCCAGCCTGTAAAAGCAGAAGGCCGTCAGTTATCACGGAAGTTATGGCACCGATTGTCATTGAACATGATGAAGTTATTTCAAGAGGGCAGGTAGTTATCTCTAAGCCTTATACAGTTAAGAAAAAGCCAGTATCAAAATCAGCAACGTCAAAAAAGAATTCAACAAGAAAAAGAACAAGCTCTGCTTTAAAAAATAAGGTGGAAGATAAAGATGGATAAGTTCTATAACTATGGAATTGACCTTGGCACAACAAATTCTTGTGTCGCAAGAACAACACTTTCTGATGTGGTTGTTTTTCAAAATATTGATAATATGAATGTCACACCTTCTGTCGTGCATATTGATAAAAGGGGAAGGCTGTTTGTCGGAAGAAAGGCTTATGACAAAATTGTCCTTGAGCCAGAAAACACCGCCTCTGAATTCAAGCGTTTTATGGGAATTCTTCATAATGAAACTTTTGCATCAACAGGCAGAAAAATGACTCCTGTTGAGCTTTCTGCTGAAATTTTAAAATCAATCCGTGAGGATGTTTTAAGACAAACGGGCTCACCTTTGGCTGATGCTGTAATAACAGTTCCAGCAAGCTTTGACACAAGACAATGCAATGCAACCATTCAGGCAGGAAAACTTGCTGGACTTGACAACATTGTTCTTCTTCAGGAGCCTATCTCGGCTGCAATTGCATACGGAATGAAGCCTGATTCAAAAAATCAGTACTGGATGGTTTTTGACTTTGGCGGTGGAACATTAGATATTGCGATAGTATCGACCTTTGAAAACCAGCTTTCCGTTATAAATCATCAGGGCGACAACCGTCTTGGTGGAAAGAACATTGATACATTGCTTGTTGATAAACTAATTTTTCCTGCTATTAAAGAAAAATATCGCCTTACTGAAAATACGCAGGCTATTGAGAATATAAAAAGGCGTTTGCGAGTTTTTGCTGAAACCGCTAAAAAGACATTAAGCACGTCTGAAAATGCTGTTATAGATATTTATGATATTGGTGAGGATATGGACGGTGAGTTCATTGAGCTCACTATCAATATCACACGGAATGAATTCAATATTATAATTTCAGAGCTTGTTGAAAGCTCTGTTTGTCTTGCTCAAAAATCGGTTGAGGAAGCTGAAATTGAAAAATCAGCTTTTAACAAAATCATTCTCGTTGGTGGGACAACCCTCATTCCATATATAAGGGAAAGACTATCCGAAGAGTTTTCTGTTCCTCTTGATATATCAATCGACCCGATAACAGTTGTAGCAAGAGGTGCCGCTATATATGGCTCAACAGTGAAAGTGAAATCACCAGCAACGACATCACCTGCAAAAAAATCAAAGCTAATAGCAAAAATTGAATATCCGTCGCTTACATCTGAAAAGTCTGTAAACATAGTCGGGAAGATTGTAAATGCAACAAGATTTGATATAAAAGAAGTTACTATTGACAATGTAACAGGTATCTGGTCAAGTGGTTGGGTGAGCCTTGTTGACAGCCATAAGGGGATTTTTGATATTGATATTGTACTTCAGCCTGATATACTGAATTTCTTTATTTTAAGGGCAAGGGACAGTTTTGGTAATGTAATAGAAGTCGAGAATAGTAGTTTTACTGTAAGACACAATGAAAATGCTTTGCAGACTTCATCACCGCCAATACCACATTCAATATGTGTTGAAAAAATCAAGGACGGCGAAAGCACCCTTGATGTTATGATAAAAAAAGGGACACGGCTCCCAGCCAAAGCAATCAAGAGATATATTTCCAACAAGACACTTGTACCGGAAAGTGATGATTTTATATCAATTAAGATTTGGGAGGGTGAGAATAAATACCTCACACTAAACGAATGGATTGGTAATGTATATATTAAGGGAAATATGCTCAGAAGACCTATCCCTGAAGGATTTGAAATTGAAGTTTCAATAACCATCGATGAATCAAGACGAATTGAGGTTTCAGCATATGTTCCTCATATTGACCTTCAGATTGAAAATAAGTTCATGTACAACTGTGAGCCACTCAATCTTCAGGATAGTATTAATAATATGGACAAAGAGCTTGACACACTGCTTAAGGTTATGCAAGCTCGAAAAGATCTTGATAATGACGATATGATTATTCTTGCACAGCTTATGAGGAAGCTAAAGGACATCCAGACCGAATTCAATCAGTGCAGACAGCTTGTCGGAATTGACGATGATAGAATAATCGACGTTCTTCACGCTTTTAATGAATCAAAGGGAGAAATACAGGACTTTGAAATAAACCTTGTCAGCAAGAATTCAGGAATGGCAGATAACCTTGAGCTTTCAAGGACGGAAAAAGCTGTCAGATTATACGGCAGTGACAGTGATATGTTTACTCTTGAAATGCTCAGAAAAGAATATGACGACTCACAGAACAAGAAGGTAGTTCTTGATAAAATTATTTCATTAAAAACAAGGGTAATGCTAAATAACTTTGATTTTTTAAAGCTTGCATTATTGCAGCTTTCAACACCATCATGTTCATATTCAAATATAGCAGAAGCTCTTGAATGGAAGGGAAAAGGACAATTATCCCTTGTAACAGGCGATGTAAATGGCTTGCAGAATGCAGTTGTAAGCCTTCTTAACCTATCAGTTGATTATAATTTTGAGCTATTTAATCAAAAAAACCTTACACCTGATTTAAGATAAGGAGTACTAAATTTGGCTATTGATAACACAGAACGACTTGACCAGCTTATAGATGAATTAAATGAGCTTATTGGCTTAAAAGGCGTTAAGTCAACAGTCAGCGATATGATAAATTTAATAAAAATCAGCAAACTTCGAAAGGAACAGGGCTTACCTGAAACTCCTGTGTGTTATCATATGGTTTTTACAGGTAATCCGGGGACAGGAAAAACAACCGTAGCACGACTACTTGCTGAAATTTATAAGGAGCTAGGGTTAATTTCGCAAGGTCATCTTGTTGAAACTGATAGAGCAGGACTTGTCGCGGGCTTTGTCGGACAGACAGCAATAAAAGTTACCGAGGTTGTTGAAAAAGCAAAAGGCGGTGTGCTTTTTATTGATGAGGCATATTCACTTTCACGCTCAAGCGACTCGGCAGACTTTGGAAAGGAAGCTATTGATACTCTTGTTAAGCTTATGGAGGATAACCGGGAAGACTTGATAGTTATTGTTGCTGGCTATCGTGATGAGATGAAGGCTTTCATTGACGCAAACTCAGGTTTTGCATCAAGGTTTAATAAATATATTGATTTCCCTGATTATACTATCGATGAACTTATGGATATTTACAGGCTTATGTCTTCAAAAAATGGTTTTCTCACGTCTGAAGCTGCTTTGAAAAAAATAAACGAGTATGTTTCAGAAAATATGAAAAACTCAAAAAAATTTGGCAACGCACGTGGCGTGAGAAACTATTTTGAACAGATTATTATAAATCAGGCAAACAGACTTGTAAAAACAGAAAATCCCGATAAATTTAGTCTTATGACAATCGAAAAAGAAGATTGCAGATAAACATAATGAATATATTACTTTACTTTGCAGAAAATATGCATGAAAGCGTAAAAGCTTTTAATAATTTTACGGGGTAGGTATTTTTATGGCAAAGGATAGTCAGATAGATAATAAAAAGAAAAGAATGGAAAAGTGTAATTATCAGACTCCATTAACGCGCGAAAACCAAAATCAAAATAAAAACGCAAAGAAAAAATCCATTAAGAATAACGATGTCTGAAATTAATGAATAATTCACTTTGTTTTGTAAATACTATTGCCGAAAGCGATAAGCTTTTAAATTTCTTAAAACGAAGGGTGTTATTAAAAATGAATAATCAGAATAACAGAAACCAGAATCAGAACAACAATCAGAATAAGCAGAACAATAATCAAAACAACAATCAGAACAATAATCAGAATAAGCAAAACAATAATCAGAACCAGAATCAGAATTCAAGAAGAGAGTCATTCTAAAGGAGCTTGAATTGTGGCAAAAGCGGGAATGAGAAGGCCTGATCCGTCTGATCCGCACGGAACAGAAAGCAACCATAAGCAGCATTTTAAAAAGAATGAAGTTGATCCTGTTCCGGAAATTCAGGGTAAGGCAAAGCATGGCAATAAAAAAGCCGGCAAAATATAATTTTTAAATAATGAGCTTGTTTCAAGCTCATTATTTTATTTTTGTGCAAACAACCACCGACTATGTCGGTGGAGCGGAAAAAGCTTTAGCGTGGGGAAGGGAATAAAAACTCCTTTTGTTGTATAATAAAAGTGCGGTCTGGCAACTGCACAAAAACAACAAAAGGAG